>JAFEGF010000318.1 GCA_018240225.1 Verrucomicrobiota bacterium | reverse complement strand
ATCAGCCGCATGGATTTCTCCCCAATTTTTGACAGTTTTTTTTGTTGGATTGTCGGAAAGTTGATAAATTTTGCGTGCAATGGAGTTGCGAAGAGGGTCAGCAAGCGTTCGAAACGCTTCTAAAACAGCTTCCTTATTACAAAGGATCAATTGAGCATCCATTCGCTCGACGAGATCGTACAAATAAAAAAATGATCCTGGATTTTCAAATAGCGCTGATTCATGAGGATTGAATAGCTCTTTTGTTGCTGGGTCTAGTTCAATTCTAATCCTTTGAGCTCCAACTATAGTCAGTTTGCCTGATCTCATTTTCTCAATCATTCCAGCAATATCAACGAGTGGATGTCTTCTTTGAAGGAACTCAAATGGTTCATATGTGGAAGTAGGTGCGACACGAGAAGAAGTGAAAGAAGGAAGAACAGATGATTCTTGCTCAGGGTTTTCAAGCACAGTCTTGGCATTTATCCGATGCAAAGAAGCATCGTTAAGGTAACAAGACAAGGTCTCTTCCGGGAAAAAAGAAGATGGTTCTGAGCTTGAAGAAAAATGGGCCTCTTCATTAGGAGCAACTTCTAATATTTGTGAAAGAGGCATGAGGCTTTGGTTGGAAAGAGGGATAAGAGTCTCTTTGATCTGGCCTTCTTTTGTAAACGTTTGGAGAATACTATTTAACCCAATTGAAAAATGCGGATTGAGCGTCGCTTGGCTGCAATAGCAGAGCAAATTAAGATCTCTTAAAAGCTGTTGACGATAATCGGCCTTGCTAGCAAGTAAAGCATCGGTATCGACATCGAGGAGGCTTTTGCGTACACAATTAAGAAAAGCTGTCAATTCATCATCATCCAATTCAGAAAAACGCTTTTCGGTTGTAGAGTTTGAGTGAGTTAAGAATTGGTCAAAAAACGCAAAAGCTGTGATTTGTTTATGGCGCTCTTTATGTGTAACGATGTGCTTAAGAGCGGTCTCATCTAAATTTGCTAATATTCCAACTAACAGAGCACGTAGATCATCTCCATTGATATCTGGTGCTTTGCTTAGATTATAAAGTTTGAATATGTTCTTGACGATTTCGTCGCCATAAAGTTCAGCTAAAACTTTTTTTACAGATGTTTTAGGGACTTTTTCAATTTCATGGTTAGGTGCGGCATCATGGTTGCCAAAAACCTGAGCGATCATTTGAACAACTTCAGGCTCGTAGCTTGAAGAAATAAGAAAACGAAATGCTTTTGCTAGCGCACGAGTTGTTGTAGACGTTGCCAAACAATCTGCAAGAACTTGATTTGCCAACGGTTCTGTTTCTTGAGAAATTGCTAAGCTTTCAAGTAAAGAGACTGATCTAAGAGATGCTGTTGAAAGATTGATAAGAGAGCTATGCCAGTTTTTACTTTCTTTTTGTTGTCGGAAGCCTGAAGGGGGAGCAAAGGGGATATTATCGAGAACACTTTGTGTTTTTCGATTGAGCTCTGTTACTTCGCGCAAAAATTTTTCTGAAGGTGTTTCAAGGTCTTCAACGGATGGTTGGGTCAAAACGGCATCTGTGCTGGGTGCTGTCAGGAATTGCCATTGAGAAGTTAGTTCATTGATTTTTTTTAAATTAAAAGTCATAACCTTGTTGCCCCTTAAATTGTAAATGAATTTTTTGCGCTTGGATCACATTCCTGTACTTCTAGCGTCTGTCAGACAAATGAATCTATCCGTATGCTAAAGAAAAAGCTGGAGAATCTTTTGAATGCTCTTCAGGGTTTCCTCTTCGAAAAAATGATTGGTATTTCCTTGTCGAAAAACCTAAAAATCATCTCAACTTTTCTTTTCTAGATAGCGGTTAGTCTCGTAGGTTCTTACAGAAGATGAGTAGCTTAAATTTTTTGGCAGTATAATAGCAAAAATTAGACTTGAAAATGAAGATATAATATCTATTTGAAAAATGTTAGTATTTTATTTTTAAAAAAACTAACGACTTAGAACAGATTATTTTAGCAGTATGGACCAGTCAGATATGGCCTGCCTGGTCCTTTTCCTCTATCCCTTAAGATGAAA
>JAFEGF010000317.1 GCA_018240225.1 Verrucomicrobiota bacterium | reverse complement strand
AATTTCCCATGAGTACATGGCAGTGGAAGGGATCATCGAAGACATGACCCACATTGTCCTCAACCTTAAAAATGCCCTATTGCGCAAACTGCCTTCAGACGAAGAGATCGGTTCTAGAGATACAAAAGTCGTATCAAAAATCCTCGACATTACTCCAGACCTTCTCGAGAAGAATGGCGGGCAGTATATTGTTACTTTGAAGGATTTGATGGGAATGAGCGATTTTGACGTCGTCAATCCAGACCTAGCTATTTTCACAGTTACAAAGCCTATGACCAAAAAGGTGGATGTGAAAGTTTCCATTGGCAGAGGCTACGTCCCATCTGAGAGACATGTTCTTGGAGAAAAAGGTGTCGATGAGATTATTATCGACTCGGCGTTCTCTCCAGTTCGACTCGTGAACTATTTTGTCGAAAACACGCGTGTAGGTCAAGATACAGACTTTGACCGCTTGATCCTCGACGTTACGACCGATGGACGGATCAGCCCTGAAGAAGCGCTTGCATTTGCAACGCAGATCGGGATTACGCATCTTCAAGTCTTCGAACAGTTGAAGCTGATGAGCTTAACTTTCGATCAAGGCGAAGTCGAAATGAACACTGACCGCGACGCCCTAATGGCAAAGCTCGCTCTAAAAATTAATGAAATTGAATTGTCTGTCCGTTCTACAAACTGCTTAGCTGGCGCTAACATCGATACAATAGCTGAGCTGGTTGTGATGCCTGAATCAGAAATGTTAAAATTCCGAAACTTTGGTAAGAAGTCGCTCAACGAGATCAAAGCAAAGCTCGAAGAGATGGGACTTTATCTCGGAATGGACCTGGTCAAGTTTGGCATTACACGGGACAACGTCAAACAAGTTATTCAAGATTACCTTACTGAAAAAGCAGGAAACCAAGTATGAGACACGCAAAGGACACCTTTAAGATCGGCCGCACTGCTTCGCACCGACGATGCTTAATGGCTAACATGCTCAAGTCATTAATCGAAAATGAGCGCATTGAAACGACTGTGCGTAAAGCAAAAGAGCTGCGCCGTTATGCTGACCATATGATCACTTTAGCAAAACGCAACACGCTGGCAAGCAGACGCCAAGCAATCGGCGAACTCATGATCACGCTCAACGCGATGACTTCTAAAGAAGCGCGTGAAGTTAAAAAAGCCCGCGAAGAGAACAAAGCGCAAGAAGTTGTTACCGGGGATCGCAAGATCATCGGGAAACTTTTTGACGCCCTGGGACCTCGATTTGCTAATCGCAACGGCGGCTATACTCGCATCATCAAGAAAGATTTCCGAGCTGGAGACAGCGCTCCAACTTGCTATATCGAGTATTTGCAGCAATAATTCTGCTTCAAAATTTGAGCACAAAACCTCAGCAGGAATGCTGAGGTTTTTTTTGCATCCATCATGCCGATCTTGTTTCATAAGTTATTCATCTTGAGTTTTCTCTGGAGTCCTACTCTCTTGGAATATGTTCTCGAAAATCAAGACTTTGCCTGCTTGCGCAGCTGACAAACTGACTCAAAATCATCGTTTTTTCCAGGCATCCGAATCATTCAATTGGCTCTTTACTTACAACAAATTCTGATTTATGATGCCAGGCGAACGATGTCCTCAACCTTAAGGTATGCCATGGCTATTAAAATTGCGATTAACGGATTTGGACGGATTGGACGCCTTGTATTTCGGATCATCAAAGAACATTATCCCGATGTCGAAGTCGTGGCGGTCAACGACCTCGTCCCAGCCGATAATTTGGCTTATCTTCTTAGACATGATTCCGTTCATCGCAAACCCTCCTTTGAGACCCATCCCGAAGGCAACTATCTCGTTGCCCGCGGTAAAAAGACCCTTGTCGTTTCAGAAAAGGATCCAAGTAAGCTCCCCTGGAAAGACCTAGGCGTCCAATATGTCGTTGAGTCGACAGGCAGGTTCACCAACCTTGAAGATGCCCAGCTCCACTTGAATGCCGGGGCCAAAAGGGTCATTCTATCCGCTCCAGGGAAAGGTGAAATGCCCACCTTTGTCATGGGCGTGAATGAAAACACTTATA
>JAFEGF010000316.1 GCA_018240225.1 Verrucomicrobiota bacterium | reverse complement strand
TCCTTTTGATCGAATCAATTCAAGGATAGTTATGCCTCAAGTCAGTACTGGAGACCTCAGAAGCGGATTTAAAGTCGAAGTGGAAGGAGAGCCTTACAACGTGGTTAGCAACGAGTTTGTCAAACCTGGTAAAGGCCAACCGTTCAACCGCATTAAGCTCAAACACCTGAAGACTGGCCGCGTCACTGAAAAAACCTTCAAGTCGGGTGAAAAGGTCGACATCGCCGATGTCGAAGAGAACAAGATGCGGATGCTTTACAAAGAAGGCGATGGCGTCGTCTTCATGGACGACAACAGCTTCGAGCAGATCTCCATCCCCCTTTCTCTGATCGGGGATAAAGAGCAATGGCTCATGGAAGAAGTGCTCTACGATGTCGTTTTCTACAAAGGCCAACCGATCGACATCAACCCTCCGACATTCATGGAGATGAAGATCGCAGAGACCGCTCCTGGAGTCCGCGGAGATACATCTTCAGGGCGCGTTTTGAAGCCTGCCATCACCGAAAGCGGCGCTAAAGTGCAAGTTCCTATCTTCATCGAAGAGGGTGAAAAAATCAAAGTTGATACACGCACCGGTGAATACGTCTCTAGAGTCTAAGATTTCTATTTTGAAAGACCGGGCCGCTCTTTTAGGGAAGGCCCGCGCTTTTTTTTCAGAACGGGGCGTCCTCGAAGCCGACTGTCCCGCCCTTTCCCATGCCTCGCCGATCGACCTGCATATCGATGTGATGACCGTCTCTGTGAACGAATCGGAAACAGGATATTTGCATACTTCCCCTGAATATGGGATGAAGCGGCTGCTTGCTTTGGGAATGGGAGACATTTACCAGATCAGCCATGTCTATCGAGCTGCAGAGTTCGGGCCGCTGCACAACCCTGAGTTCACCATGGCGGAATGGTACAGGATCGGCATGACCTTCCCTGAGCTGATGGAAGAGACGCTTGCCTTCATCCGTCTTTTTTTAGGAGAGATGCCCTCCAGCTATCTCCGTTACCGAGATGCCCTCATCCACTATGCCGGTATCGACTATGTCGATGCCTCATGCAGCGAATTATTGGCCTGCGCCGAAAAGCATAAGCTCGGCCTGCCCAAAGATGCCGACACATGGGACAAGGACACGCTGCTCCAGCTCCTCGTCAGCTTTTTAGTCGAGCCCCATTTGGGAAAAGACCGGCTGGACGTCCTCTATGATTTTCCAGCAACGCAGGCGGCCCTTGCCAGGACCAAGGATCTGGAAGAGGAACAGGTTGCGATGCGTTTTGAAGTCTATTTCAGAGGGATCGAACTTGCCAATGGCTACCATGAGCTGACCGATCCGGTGGAACAGAGGAAACGTCTTGAACAGTCGGTCCAAGCAAGGATTGCTGCAGGCAAAGACCCGTTGAAGATCGATGAGCACTTCCTCAATGCATTAGAAACAGGGATCCCCGACTGCTGCGGCGTCGCCGTCGGCTTCGATAGGCTCATGCTGCTCCGCCACAACAAAGAAAACTTGCGCGACGTCCTCCCCTTCACTTGGGAAAACGCTTAAATCCCTACTATCACATCCAGCCTTGGACGATCGGATAGCGCCTGCCCACACGGAAAGCTTTTTTGCTCACCCTGATGCCGGGAGCTCCCTGGCGACGTTTATACTCGGCGCGGTGGATCCTGCGCACAAGATCAATGACAAGCTCGACCGGAAGGTTGTGCTTGGAGGCGATCTCTTCTGGAGAGAGGTACTCCTCGACATACGATTGGAGGACTTTGTCGACGATCGCATAGTCGGGAAGAGAATCGGAATCTTTTTGGCCAGGCTTAAGCTCTGCAGATGGAGGCTTGTCGATGGTCGATTGAGGGATGATCTCTTTATCCCGGTTGAGCCAGCGGCAAAGAGCATAGACCTGCTGCTTGGTTACATCGGAGATCACCGAGAGTCCGCCGCACATGTCGCCGTAAAGGGTGCAATAGCCCATGCCCATTTCGCTTTTGTTACCGGTGCTCATGACGATATGGCCGAACTTGTTCGAGACCGCCATTAAGATCGTGCCGCGGATGCGCGCTTGCATGTTCTCTTC
>JAFEGF010000315.1 GCA_018240225.1 Verrucomicrobiota bacterium | reverse complement strand
AGATTGAAGTACATTGAGTTAAAATAAGAAAAAGAAGAAGGAAGCAAGCACAATGACGCATGGCAAAATTCATTGGATAAAAAAACCGATTCTATACTGGACCCGCTTAAAAGTTATGGAAAATTTTGCAGCGGATCAAATCAGTTAATCCGCTGGGCCGAAAAGTTCAGGTTGCACCTGATGCTTGGATTCATGAGGCTGGAAAAGCGCCTAGAAGTAGATCATGTACGACACTAAATAAGGCTGTATGCTGTTCTCTCTGCTCACTTCCCATGTTCTAATGACCCCTTCTGACTCTAAATTCTTTAAAGCTGCTTCAAACGCAGCACGATTTTCCAAATAGATCGGTTCTCCGACTGCTTTATAGACTGCATCAGGTTCTATTTGTTCCCAAGAAAGAAGAGATGTAAATGGCTGCCACCAAGATAATTCGGTTTGAGCGGGAAGATAGTTTTGAAGGCAAGGCCGATTTCTATTTTCTTCGAATTGCATTAGGATTTTTCTTTCCCAAGATGTGGAAGGCCAACGTTCGATGTCTAAAACACGAGGCAGCCCTTTTTTAGTGTTCCATCTGCTTAATTCGCGGCTAAACGTAAATTGGGCCAGCCTGTCTGTTTTCGCACGTTCTCTCGTCTTATCCAACGTGACGTCGCTCTGTGCTGCGGCATCATAGATCTCGTCGACAAATTGCGGAGGAAAGATCTCGACTAGGCGGTTAAGGCCCGTCTCAATGTTTGACTTCGTTGGAGCTATCCTTTCAAAATCGATGAAGCTCCATCCTTGTTGCGAATCCCAGATGAGGTTTTTCCGTTGAGAGTCCCAATATCCAAGCTTTGCTGTTGCTTGCGCGACTTCCCGTGTCATCAGCTGCCACTTTGCAGCCATTTCTGGATTTGAATCGATAAGCTCAAACTCTTTCTCCATTTCTTCTTGGGCAGCAAACTCATCCGTGTTCCCTATTGCCTTTTCCATTACCAATAATGTTTTTTTATCGGATAAATCAATTGTTTCAGCAGCAAGAGCGTGGCAGTAGCGATATCCTTCGCAGGCAAATAGGGAGCGTGCTGCGTTGATCGATTCTTTAGATTCATGCGCCTGTAACGTATTCATTACTTTTAAAACAAGGCCGGGAAAGTCAGAATGGGAAAAAGCGGTGCAATGTTTGGCCTGATAAAAATGAAAGGAAGGATCGGTTTTATCACGACGCGTAATCCTGTTCTGATTTTGCAAGACAAAATCCTTAGCCTTATCTAAAGTCTTTTGGTCGATGATGTAAGAATCAGATAGAGAGGGAGTTGGAATGTAAGAATGTAGCTCTGCTCCATCGGTTGACGATCTTACGGACATAGCTTCTCCTTAGATTTGATTAATTGTATGATTTTTTCTATGCGAAATTATATGCAAATAATGTATATATTACAATAAATACTTATTAAAATATTTACTTGTTTATCGATAATAAGGTGGGGTGTTTTTGTTTGTTATTTTCGAATTAAAAGAAGAAGCGGGATCGCTCCAAGCTGGGCGGCCACGGAAAACAGGACGAGATAAAGAGGGGAGATATCGTACAGAAGGCCCATGATAGCGCTTCCGATGAACCAAAACAGGCCAAAGCTCATGTTCAACCACCCGTAAGCTGCGCCTCGGTGATTAGGCGAGACGAGCTTTGCCACCAGGCCGCGCATTACCGATTGCTGGGTTCCTAGTCCAATTCCCCATAAGACCATGCCTGTAATTGCTCCTGAAAGCCCTCCAAAGAAAGCGAAAGGTGCGAAAAAAGCTGTGACGAAAGTCACGACAGGAAGCACGATCCATCCTTTTTGATCAAATAGACGGCCGATGAGAAGGGAAGCGAGTCCATCGACCGCCATGGCTAAGGCATAGATGAAAGGGATCCAAACAACGGGCATCAGCGATACTTTGCCGAAATGAAAGGCAATTAGAGCAAAATCGACGTAGCCTGCTGCGATCAGTCCGACGGCAAGAAGATAGGTCCAGTAGCTTTTATCCAGCCCTTTTGCCGATAAATGCGGATGGGAAGACTCCATTTCATGGGGGCGTGGATAGATGGCGC
>JAFEGF010000314.1 GCA_018240225.1 Verrucomicrobiota bacterium | reverse complement strand
CCATCATCGGTCGGAACGGTTTGGTCAACGCAGATAACCCCTGCCTTGGAATCGCGCATGGCTTGGCGATACTTGGGATTGGCCAAGAAAGACACATCCTCGGTGCTTGCAGATTCCAATGCTTCAATGCCGCAAACCACATGATCGGGATTGCCAACAAGTGTTGCAGATGTGAGTGTGCTGAGCTCAGCAAGAGTGAATTTCTTCATGGCCATGGTTATTTTGTCTTTGTTTCATTGGTTAGTGCAGGCACAGCTGGTGCTGCGGCTGCTTGCTTTTTTGTTTCGCTTTCAAATGTTTTGTCCATTTCAGAGACGACTTGGTTGGTCACGTCGAGGCCTGGGGAGAAATAGAAGCAAGCGTCTTTGTTGACAACAACGGTGAGTTTTTTGTCTTTAGCGACTTTCTCAGAAGCGGTATTGATCCCGTTGCTGATCGTTTGGATGATCCGCATGTTGGCTTGGTTCAATACTTGGTAGTATTGGTTTTGGTAGCGGTTCATCTCATCGCTTAATACGCGGAACTTATTTTTTAACTCTTCTTCCGCTTCTGGGGAAAGGCCGTCGAGGTATTCAGGGTCGTTGAACTTGGCAGCGATGTCATTAAGCTGTTTTTCTGTGTCTTCAAGAAGGGTCGACATCTGTTTTTTGAGGGCGTCAAAGGAGGATTGTTCCTGTTTGCCGAGTTTGGAATCGGTGACGCAGTTTGAAAAATTGACAACGCCGATCGAAGGCGCGTCTGCTGCAAAGGCAGAGGTTGCAAGGCTTGTTGCCAATAAGAAAAGAGGGATATAACGTTTCATAATTACACTAGCTCCTTGGTTGGTTAAAATTGTCCGCCCATCGAGAAGAAGAATTTCCTGACTTCGCTCCGACCGTCTGGGTTGATCGGGAAGCCCATCCCTACGATGACGGGTACACGGTTGATCAGTTCGACCCTAGCTCCAAATCCATAGCTAAGTTTGAAATCGGCTACGGAAAAACGCTTTAAGTCGATTGCGCCTGCATCGACGAACAAGAACCCATCCAAGAATGGGAAGATTTCGTGCAGGTACTCGACCGATAGCAGCGATGAGGAGATACCTCCTGTCGGATCGCCGCCTGGGTAGTGAGGTCCAAGGTCAAAGGCTCGGTAGCCGCGGACCGATGTCTCACCGCCGAGGAAGAATCTTTCGCTTAAAGGAATGGATTCTGGAGTGCTTGTTTTCCAGACAGGCTCAATGAACCGGAAGTCGAACCGGTACTTCATGATGCCGTGGCGCCATAGCTGGGTATAGTAAGTATTGATGTAACCAAGACGGAAGAAGGTGAACCGTCCGCCAAGCCCTGCAAACTCCGCTTCCAAGAGAGATCGGAAGCCGTTATGGGGCTTCAATGCGCTGTCTGTTGAATCGAACGAAATCGAGCTGCTGATCGCAGAGATAACGCCATCTTGCTCAGCACCGTGGATATCTTTATGGGGGATATGTCCAGAAATATGGTTTTGAGCGTTCTTGATCCTGTATTTGGTCCCGAATGTCCAAAAATAGTTCAAAGGATAGGACGCGTAAAGTGTAAGTCCTAATGTATCAATATCATAGTCTTTGGAGATCAAGGTGCTATGGCTTTGCGTAACGTCAAAGCCCACTCGCCACAGCGTATCGCGGAAATAAGGTGTCAACCATGAGAGCGAGTAGGAGCGCTGCTTGGAACCCAGACTGAGACGGGCATGGGCATACTCGCCGCCGCCGCGCAGAGCTGAGAGTCCGTCGGAGAAAATTTTTGGGATCCCTTTGTAGTTGAAGTTGCTCTCAGATAGGTCGAGGCCGCCGAAGAGGGAGTCGGCTGTGCTGAATCCGAAGAACAAGCTGATGTTTCCTGTTGTCGTTTCTTCGACTTCGATGTAGACGTCCCGATAGTTTTCTCCTAGCGCTTGGTCGTCCTGCGTCCTGACAGCATAGACATTGACGCTTTTGAAGTAGCCGATATTCTCCAAGCGCATTTGGGTCGCTTTGAGCTTGGCGCTGTCAAATGTTTCGCCGGGAACAAGCAGGGACTCGCGTAAAATGACATTGCTCTGTGTCTGCACATTTCCAAAAACACGGACAAGGCCGAT
>JAFEGF010000313.1 GCA_018240225.1 Verrucomicrobiota bacterium | reverse complement strand
TTCCTGAAAAAGTCCAAAAAATCGACAGAAACTAAATTCGTTAACAGTCTCTAAGACAGCGCAGTCAAGTTAAAAGCAATACCCAAAGTTCACATCGACTCCAAAGAACTGATAGGTGTTTTCTGGAAGCCCTAGCGAAATGCCCGATGTTGTTTTAGCCGTCGACCTGCCATCTTGCCAATACTCGTAAAATGGCGTTACAATCAGATGGTATCTAGAGTTTTTTGTCGGTGTGAAATCAAGCGGCAGCTCAACAATAAAATTCGCGAATTTCTTTTTAAGGCTCCAGCTTGCTCCTCTTAAAGGATCAATCCATACCGTTGGAAAGATTTGAGGCATCCATGTGAAGTTGACGTCCATGGCAAACCACGAATTGATCGTAAATTCTGCCGTCCATCCTATGGGAACATAGAATTCACTGTAATTCAACGTGATCGAATGACCATGGTGAGGCTTAAAATCGTGGCCAAGATAACGGTAGCCAAGGCCGGAATAGATGCTCCATACTAGATCGGGCTTTTCCCAAGTCAGTGCATAGCCGAGCCGCTCTTGAGTATCAATATAAACAAGCGAGCGGTGTCCGGCATCGCCATTCATATTGCCTTGTTTCCATGCTAACTTGGCAGCAGCATAGAAATGGCTTGAAGCCCAATATTCATACAGCCCTTGCAAGCCCCCCATGTTCCCATCGAAGGAAGTCCTTCCGTCCGGCTTTAGATACACATGGGTATAATCGGCGCCAACTTGCAGGCGGGAATGGAACTCTTTTATCGACTTCTGACGATCTGCTGTTTTTTGCGATCGGCCTGAAGAATATTGGTCTGCATCTGCTATCGAAGAGTTCCAAAAAAGCGGCTGCATCTCATCATCTCCTGCCATGTCCATCTCTTCTTGAGAAATGAACTCATCGCCAACCGGATTGATCCAGTCATACTCCTCATCCTCTTCGTAACTTTGGTTAACATAGGAATTGCGGGCATGTGCTGGAACGGTTAATGCCCCTGCCGCAGAAGAAAGCATTGCAAATATGAACAAGTTAGATAGATTTTTCATTGTTTGGAATCCTGCCTATACAAGACATTCAAATGAGTTTATCATTTGTTTGCACACTATCAGTAAAATTATGAATTGTTCAAGCTATACTTTTCGCAGGTGACAATAATAAGGATGACAGAAACCAGAAGAATGCCATCGTTGGAATGTATTGGATGGCGCCATCGGAACAACAAACGATCAAATAGAGGATCAAACCTGCAGCAATTCTGTCCTGTGCGGCCTTGCTTTCTCCATTTACCCTTTTTTTAGCTCCAAAAAAATAGATCGCTAAAGGAGAGATCATTCCAAAAAGAAAAAGAAGAAGACCTACCATTCCAAAATTCTGCAAAATTCCTAAGTAAACGATCTCCCATATCTGCTGAAATGCAGCAGAAGGAAGGTATGAGAACGTCTTTAATGCTTCAAATTGCCATAAACGTCCGCCCAAGTGATCATCAAAAAGAAACTTGGTGTTGATGTGGAACAGGGAAATACATGCTCCCAAAAGAGCTGCGCTTAATCCCCAAAGCAAGCTATGCCTAATCAGGTTCGACCTCGTCTTCGCAGAAAAGAAAAAGCCTAGCCAATAAGCGACCAATAGACCGATCCAAACTGTACGTGAAAGCGTTAATAGAAGAGCAAGAATAAAAACAGCCTTCTTAAAACGAGACTTTTCTATGTGAAAATAGTAATTAGAAAACATTAACATGCAAATGCCGTAAATGTTTCCATTATTATATGTCGAAACCAATTTAAAAATGCTCCCGCGATCATTCATCCGCGTGGCAGCAAAGGTTGGAATGTCTTCTTGAGGGATCATCAGATGGGGAATCAATAAAAAATCAAAGAATACTGCCGTATAGGTGAAGGCGATCACGCCGAACAGAGCAACAACAAACAAGGAATTGGCAAGCATCCTATCAAAAAGAACTCGATCGATATCGCTTAAGTACTTCGAAAAAAAGAGGAAAAAAATAACCGGAAAACAAAGAAATGAGATGATAAAAGAGACGGCAAAACCCACATCGGTGGTTCCAAAGACACTCATCGATCCGATCGCCAAAGCTGTAAAAGGAAGAAT
>JAFEGF010000312.1 GCA_018240225.1 Verrucomicrobiota bacterium | reverse complement strand
CCTCTGCCGTCGCACTTTAAAGGAAATCCTCGAAAGTCGCGGATGCGGGGAGAAACAATATTGCAAAATCGATCTAGAAATTCATACATGCGCTTCTTACGAAGAGTAACTTTAGCGCCGATTGCTTGCCCTTCACGCAGCTTAAAATTCGCAATCGATTTTCTAGCACGAGTCAGCACAGGTTTTTGGCCGGAAAGCATCGTCAGTTCCTTGATGCAATCTTGCATTGCATTTTTGTCCTTCGTCGCTTCTGCAACTCCCATGCTGATGACAACTTTTTTCAGCACAGGCATCAACATCGGATTTGTGTATTTAAACCGATCTTGAAGTGCGCTCTTTACTTCTTCTTTATATTTTTTCTGTAATCTAGACATTGGCATCTATCTTCGTTATGATTTTTTACTGACTTGTCGCAGGCTTACCTCTTTTCCGTTCTCGAGGTATACAAGCTCTTTCTTTCCATCATTGGCGCGAACCTTTACTTTTACAGGTTTGCCGTCAGGATTGCACAAGCTTACATTAGAAACGTGAATTGGAAATTCCATTTCTAAAATTTCAGCGCCTGGAGCTTTTGTCTTACGCTTCGCATGTTTTTTGCGGATATTGATACCTTGTACCAATACTCTATCATCATTGATTCGGATCACATCGCCAGTTTTGCCTTTTTCATTTCCAGCTATGACGACTACCTTATCACCTTTCTTAATCCATTTGCTCATGGTAAAATCGCTCCTTAAATAACTTCTGGCGCAAGCGAACTGATCTTAACAAATCCGCTTTCTCTAACTTCTCTTGCAACAGGTCCAAATATACGTGTTCCGCGAGGGTTGTCTTTATCATCGATAATGACGCAGCTATTATCGTAGAATCTGAGTTGTGATCCATCAGCGCGACGGATGTAGCTACGGGTTCTAACAATGACGGCTCTCACAACTTCGCCTTTTTTAACGGCCCCTTTCGCATCTGCATCTTTAACAGCACAGATAATGATGTCGCCGACATGTGCGTAACGTCTTTTGGAACCCTTAAGCACCTTGAAACATCTGACTCTTTTGGCGCCTGTGTTATCAGCTACTTCGAGTTCACTTTCTTGTTGGATCATATCTCTCTCTCATCTGTTTGTTTGTGCTATTTCAAGCCACGACTTCTAGTACGCGCCATCTTTTCAATTTAGACAGCGGGCGTGTTTCGACAATTCGGACCTTCTGACCTACTTGGATCGTGCTGTCCTCATTGTGCGCATAAAATTTCTTACCGCGGGTGACCACTTTGGAAAACACAGGATGCCGAATTGTTCTTTCGACGAGCACAGTGACTGTTTTCTGCATTTTGTTAGAAACGACTACGCCTTCTCTAACTTTTCGCGTCTTACGCATGCTTTTTTCCATTTCAACCTCAAATTGTTAAGGATGCACCTTTTTGACGCAGTACTGTCAAAACGCGTGCTCTGTCCCGCTTTTTCTCACGGATCAAATGGGGGGTTTCCATTTTGCGTGTCATTCTAATTTCATTCTTAAGCTGAAAAATATCTCTTGAAAGCTCATGGTAGATCGCTTTCAGCTCATCAACGGATTGTTCTTTTAGTTCACTAGCTTTTCGCATAAATTCCTTCATTAAACTCGTTCTAAACGTTCAACAAAACGGGTCTTGATTCCCAGTTTCGCAGCGGCTCTGCGCAGTGCGTTTTGAGCCATTTCTTTAGGAACTCCGCCAACTTCGAACATCACACGGCCTGGTCGGACTACAGCGACCCAATGGTCGGGAGCCCCTTTACCTTTACCCATGCGAGTTTCAGCTGGCTTCTTGCTGACAGACTTATCTGGAAAAATGCGAATCCAAACTTTTCCACGTCGGTTGAAATATCTATTGATCGCAACACGGCATGCTTCGATCTGGTGATTTGTTACACGTCCACGTTCTAACGATTGCATGCCAAACTCACCGAAATCGACAAAATTTGCAGCTTTGCTTTTACCCTTATGCTGCCCCTTTTGCATTTTACGAAATTTTGTACGTACAGGCATCAAGGCCATAGTTTTAGCCTCCTACAACTCGTTTGATTGTTTCTTCACCTTTGTTGATCCATACTTTTACGCCAATGGATCCATAAGTCGTT
>JAFEGF010000311.1 GCA_018240225.1 Verrucomicrobiota bacterium | reverse complement strand
ATTGCTCAAACCGAACGCCAATTCTGTTCAACAGAGCAGCCATCTCTTTTTGGTCGGCAGTCTGCATAAGCAGGTTCAATTCCTTATCATCATAGACCTCTAACTGGGAAGCTGCAGCAAAACAATTTAGCGAACAGAACAACCACAATAAATGTTTCATGAAACCTCGTTTGCAAAGTGGTATCCGATGATGGTAAATCCATGATTTAAATATAACCGGTGCGCCTCATGGCGCTGAGGGCCGCTGTCCAAATGGACTTGATTGCACTTAGCTTCTTTAGCCTGTCCAAACACCCAATTCAGCAAGAAGCTTGCCAGCCCATTTTTCCTTATGGCCGAATCCGTTACAAGATCATCGATATACAAAACCTTGCCCCAGGCCAAAAACTCCAAAATTCGAAATCCTGCGCAAGCTCTAACCACCCCATCCACTTCTAGATAGACTAGCTGATAGCCTTCAGATATCTGACGCTGTACCTGCGCAACAAACAGTTTCTCTTCCAGATCGGGACGAAGCTGCTTCATAACAGGATAACAAGACTGTATTTGTTCAATGGAAGTTGCCTGTTGGACGGTATGCTCTTGGATCATTTCCTACTTCTCTGTTTCAGATTCTAATTTCAACTGTACGATTTTTCCGTACAATTGAGAAAAACTCTCATTTTTAATCAGTGTCCGGATTTATATCCACACATGCAAAAACAGATCGGCAATTAAATGGGCTGCCATTGCGGTCCACAACCCTCTTGCCCAATAGAGCCAACCGAAACAAATGCCTGCAATTCCATTTAAAAGCAGCACTCTAAACACGACTGCGGCAGAAGGAGTCGCAAGCTTGAACGCTGCCGGCAAATGCCCAAGCCCAAAGATAAGCGCAGCGATGATGTTGGCCGTCCATAAAAAAAATAGCCGGTTACCAGATTTCAACTTAAAGAACTTTTGCAGGAAGAAAAAAACTGAGGTCATTAGAAACAATCTAAGCAAGACTTCTTCATTAACCGCTCCATAGACAGAAGCCAAAAGCCCTGCCCAAAATGGAGGTTGGATGACAGATAAGGCGGGACTTGGAAAAAGGGTAACGCTGAGAATGCGGATAACTAAACCGACGACAGCTCCGACAACCGCCCCAGGAACAATGATCCGTTTCATTATCGGATCGAACTGGAACGGAGACAGGTCCGTTTTAGGGACAAGGAAATAGCTCAGCCAGCAGATCACACCGTAAATAAGGGCAGCCTGTCCGGTCGTTATTAAGAAAAGAGAGTAGCTTTGTACAGAAGAAGGGATCATCCCTAAATGGTACAAATAAGGAAGCAGAGACCAGGAACCGACGATGCAAAGCACCCATAGGATCAAATAAGGCTTCTTATTATCACTAATCCTGAACAGCGACATAGACATCCATCCTCTTTAAGGGATCCGCGGCAAAATCTTTGCTGTACATTTCAAAATCGCCTGTGTATGTGCGTTGCAGATCAGTCTTCCAGATCAAGCCCCATGTTTGGATCAAGCTGTTCGGAAACTCCCCTGTCACTGCGAATCGGGCATACCTTGAAGCGGGAACCTTCTTCGCAACCATCCCTTCGGGAATCTGGTCCATAGAAGTCGAAACACAGCCTATCACACAGGTGTATGGTTGGGTAAAATCCCCTTCGTAATCGCAGTATAGGGCAATAACATCATCGGAAGCCTTATTCGGGATTTTGTCAAACACCCCTTCCATATAAAACCGTTCCCAAAGACGAGCGATGTCTTTAGGCCCTGCATCCGGCAAGTTTGAAGTCCTGCAGGCAATTCCGATCACGATCATTTCAGATTTTTTAGTCGTATTAAATGGTTCCACTTGAGCATCTCCTTTCATGAGCAATGGACTTGCAGCATCCAATGAAAATGGACCCATTAATGATAGCACACCAACTAGACAGCATGTTAACGTTTTCATTCTTCGTTGTATTTCCCTTTGATTGTTTCGATGACGCTTGGATCGGACAGCGTCGTGACATCGCCTGCGACCCGCCCTTCTGCAACATCGCGAAGCAGGCGCCTCATGATCTTGCCGCTGCGCGTTTTCGGAAGGTCTCCAATAAAAATAATCCGTTCAGGACGGGCAATCGCCCCGA
>JAFEGF010000310.1 GCA_018240225.1 Verrucomicrobiota bacterium | reverse complement strand
ACTTTTTAGTCATCATTACCCTTTCAATCATCCTCAACATCTTCCACGTCCAGCCTTTCCTTAAGAGCTATGGACTTGATGTTCCTTCTCTGCTGATCTTCTGCTTGATCTGGGGTATGGGAGGAGCCTTCATTTCCCTGCTGATGTCGCGGCAGATGGCCAAATGGATGCTCGGCGTCCACGTGATCGATCCGTCAACACACGACCCCGAGCTGAGAAGATTGCTGCAGACCGTCCATCAATTGGCTAGCCAAGCCCATCTGACCGAGATGCCGCAAGTGGGCATTTATGAATCACCGGAACCCAACGCCTTTGCAACCGGCCCGTCTAAAAGGAAGTCCTTAGTGGCCGTATCGACAGGCTTGATGCGGCGCATGTCGCAGAAAGAGCTTGAAGGGGTCATTGCACACGAAATAGCCCACATCATCAACGGAGACATGGTGACCATGACGCTGATCCAAGGGATCGTCAACGCGTTCGTCATGTTCCTTGCCAGGATCCTGGCCTACATTTTTTCAGGGCTTGGAAAATCTCGCGACGGCTCTTCTTCGGGAGGCTCCTATTTTTCTTACATGATCTTCGTCTTTCTTTTCGAAATTGTTTTCATGGTCCTAGGATCGATCGTTGTAGCATGGTTTTCCCGGTTCCGCGAATTCCGCGCTGACAGAGGCGGCGCCGACCTTGCCGGCAAAGAGAAGATGATCGCAGCTTTAGAGTCCCTTAAAAGAATGCAGCAGATGCACGACCCGCAAACCGACAAGCCCTCGTTCCAGGCATTGAAGATCTCTACACGGGGAAAGAGCGGTTTTATGATGCTGTTTGCAACCCATCCGCCATTGGACGACAGGATCCAAAGACTCTCTGAAAGATAAAGGCTTGATTAGATGCATTTGCGAAGAGGAGGACCTCTTCGCAAATGCGCATGAATGTTAGAGCTACTTCTTAGCTGCTGATTTATCCTGGCTTTCCCAATACTGGTTGATGACTTGGCTGACAGCCTGTTTTAATTCAGGATTGCAAGCCGGCAAGCGATTGACGACAGATTCAGCCCATTCAAAGTACTGGTCGACTCGGGCACGGCTCCACCCCTCCGGAGTATTGTTCACTAAATCGGTTAGGTTATAAAGCTTGTCAGCGAACTTGATCTGGGCAGCCCCTGTAGACTTGTGGGAAGCATTGATCACTTGCAAACGCTTTCTTTGCTCTTTGGAAAGGCTCTTGTCATCGGAGACCTCATTCACATACCCTGAGACCTCTTTTCCAAACCGCTCGGAAATCTCATCGAGGGTTGTTTGCGTATCTTCGACCGTATCGTGCAAAAGGGCCGCAATGATCACGGCTGGGTCTTTAACTTCGCCGATCGTCATGAGGTTGTTAGCGACGCCGATCGGATGGGAAATATAAGGCGTTTCGGCTTTGTTTTTTCGAGTTTGAAACTGATGCTTTTCAGCAGCGAAGTCCAGTGCGCTTAAAATTTTCGTAAACTGTTCCCATGTCAAAGCGTGTTCTTCTCGATAAAGGGCATCCAGGCTCTGTGCAAACTGATCGAATCTTTCAAGGACCAAAGAATCGTTCTTAGAAAGGGCGCCAAGGTGCTCCCGGTATTTTTGGATCTCTGCATCTGGCGATTCAGAGACCATTTCCGGCGCATCGTTCAAGATCACAAGAGGACGAAAACCATCCGCTTGACCGGCAATTGCAGCAATCGTGGTCACGAGAGTCGTTAAAAAGTATTTTCTCATATATTCCTCCCAACATTCATTTTAATGAAGCAATCATACCACAAAATTGGGAAAAAAGAAATTGATTAAAAAGTTTAGTAGAATGCTTGGATTGCACTTCAGTAATCCGCATATCTATGAAAAATTTTATTATTAACCTCTTAGAAGTCCCATTCAAAGCGTAAATCCCCTTTTTGTTCAACGATGCCCCTGCCCATCTCCGTCCCATATTTTGCAGCCAGCGAGATCGCACCGTTGACGGTCCAGATGAGTTCTGCCCCAGGAGAGAAACGATTAGAAGTTTTATGGTAGGTCCAGACAGTAAACGATTTGTCCTGTCCCTGCATCGCCGACTTGTAGTTCCTATTGTAGAAAGGAACGCTTGTGACAATGCTCGCCCATATCCTGGGAGACCAGCATCCATG
>JAFEGF010000309.1 GCA_018240225.1 Verrucomicrobiota bacterium | reverse complement strand
CTCCTAGCCGTTCAGAACAGTCTGCAAGGACAGTTCGGGAAGACCTTTCCGAGACCCTTCGCAGCGCAAGACAGATCCAGTTCAACCTCCAGCAAGAAGCGGACCAGCTCATAAGAAGGCCCGATGCCACCATTGAGCAGCTCTCCCCGCTGCACGAACAGATCCGACGCCTCGAACAGCAGATACAGCGTTTGAGCCAACAGCTCGGGATCCCTCAAAGCTCAATCCAGGCAACCGCAACAGACACCTCCCCTCTTGTCCAGAGGATCTTCGATCGCCTTTCCCGCATTGAAGAGCGTTTGCGCCAGCTCGAAAGCTACGAAGCGACGCAGCCAACATCCAGCGGCCGCATACCACCTCTTAGCAACCAAGACCTATCCGCAAGAAGGGAAGACACCTCAGCCCATCAAAGGTCACTCTCAGATGTCCCTGCGCAAACAGACCGCAACGCAAGAAGAGAAGATGGCTCTACCCGTCAAAGATCCCAATCAGACACTGGAGCCCAAACAGACCGCACCCCAACAAGAGAAGATGACGCAACCCATCAAAGATCCCGTTCAGATGTCGGAGCGCAAACAGACAGCATTGCAACAAGAACTGATAATTCCAGACATCAAAGAGTTCATTCCGATTCCACCGCAAGATCAGACCCTCCATCGCAAAGAGAAGCCGATCTAGAAAGCGCCCTACAGCGCGCGCGCGAAGCCTATCGCAATTTACAGCAAGACGCTGACCGGCTCTCTAGACAGCTCCATGTGACCATCGATCAGCTTGCCCCGTTGCACACACAAATCCGCCGTCTTGAAACCCAAGTCCAACGGCTAAGCGAACAGCTCGGCAATCCTTTGATCGCAACATCAGATGGAACTCAGACCCAAACAACGCCGATTTTAGAAAGGATCCAAGATAGACTTTCCCGGATCGATGAGCACTTAAGCGAACTAGAAGGTCCTCGCCTTATTCCTGCTGGATCAAGTCCTTCGAGCGACAGGGTCGATGCACTGGAACAAGAGCGCAACCAGCTGGAAGCCCAGTTAAGAGAAGTCACAAAACAACTCGACGTTCTAAGAGAAAGGAATCTAGAACTTTCCACACAGCTCTCCACCCTGACCTCCCCATCGCCTAACCTACCACGCTTGACCAACGAACAGTTCCGTCTTCTGCTCTCGCTGGCCCAGCAACTAGGCCATCCCTCGGTAAGAGACAGCGAAGACTTCCCCTTTGGAACAGACACCCAGTTCCTCGATCTTCCCCAAGAGATCCGCGACTCGGTCTACTTCCAGATGTACAGCATCTGCTATCCAACCCGTGTTCCTGATACCTGGAGATGCGGAGAGAAGTTCTTCCTGAACCAAGAAGGGCTTCATGGAAACAACGGCCTGCGCTCTCTCGCAATCACCCGCTACCTGAACCAGTCGCTTGCCAATGAATTTGCAACCCTCGGCAATGGACAGGCCTCTTCTCCCGATGTGATGGCCCGATTCGACCTGCTTGCAGAAGAAGACCAGATCGGCATCCTGCGCCAATACCAATTCTTGCATAGAAAAAGTGAAGAGCCACTCGAGACCACCCGCGAATCATTCCTCGGCCTCAATGACACCACCGCTACCAACGAAGAGCGGAACGAAGCGATCTCCCGCTACCTTCAAGTGCAGATCAGCGAACGCTACGGCAAAATGATCTCGGAGCTGACTGATGAACTCCTTCGCTTGGCTGAGCAGCTTGATTCAACCCAAGATTCCTATGAAGAAGCATTAGACCGCCTCCGCCTTGAAATGGCCCAACTGCGCGAACAAAGCCGCCTCGATCTCGCAAGCGCGATGTTCCACGCTTCCAGCATCCAAAGCGAGCTCGATACCGCCCGCGGCCAGATAGCCCAGCTCACAGGAGACCTCTCGTCAAAAGACCTGCAAATTGCAGCGCTCCATCAACAAGCATCTGAAGCTGCCGAACAGCAACAGCGGGCCCGAGAACAGATCGATCAATTAACACGGATCGGCAGAGGCAAAGACATCGACATCGCGCAGCTCCGCATCAACTTGCGCCAAGCAGGTGAGCGGGAGCGCTGCGCCCTCGATGAAATCGCCCGACTGACGTTAGAAGCCAGTACAAAAGATTCCCGTATTTCCGCTTTAGAGCAAGATATCCGCAATGGTGCAGA
>JAFEGF010000030.1 GCA_018240225.1 Verrucomicrobiota bacterium | reverse complement strand
AGGCCCGTCAAAGTTCATCAAAAAGGCTCTCAAATCCCTATAGGCGAGGTTTTAGTACAGCTTCTTAGGGCCTGTCGTCAATTCAGTTTCTGTTAATTTTTCGGTTCTTTTGAGCCGCTCTGCGTGTCGCTTTTTTTCGTAGCAAGAAGAACCCATCCCGACATCAATGCGATCGCTGCAATAGGAAAAAACAAATTCATGTTCAGATTTCCAAGAATACTGCCAGTAATCGGGACAACGATCCATCCCAAGGCCATCATCGATTGGCTTAGGCCCATCGTTTTACCTTGAATACTTTTGGATGCCGTTATGGACAATAAGTTCAATGCGTTGCTCAATGAAGAGGGCCCGCCGATCGCTGCCAAGGCATAGAGAATTGTAAACAACATAAATGAGTTGGACAAACTTGCAAGAACAACAAAGATACTTGCCTGGGCAAGACCTGCAAGACAAACGATTTTTGTCGGATAGCGTCTGATGAGGATTGGATTGAGGACAGATCCCCCGAATACCCAGAAAACACCTTGCGTAACCAGCCCCCAGGAAACAGCCTGTTGAGTTACGTGAAACTTTTCAATGGAAATGGCTCCATACCATTGAAGCGCCAATCCCCAGCCAACCGTCCAGAATAAAACTACAATAAAATACCTACGCAGGCTAGCAAGGCGCAAAGCGTGCACGACGTTATGAATTCCTTTGATCGGATCTAATTTAGGCCCGTTTTCTTTTTTGTGCGTCTCTTGAAAAATGGTTAAAATCAAAATCAAGCAAATCAGAGCAAACGCAACGGTGAGATAAAATGGAAGCGAGGGACTAAAGTAATGGGAAATGGAAGAATCAGATAGATATCCTCCGGCGACCATTGCCAAAGGCCAGGTAAATCCCCAAATAACCGAAACAAAACCGAAGTTGCGCGCTCGAGTTTTTTCATTGGGACTCAAATCGGCAATTGAGGCAAGGCAGATCGAGAGATTTCCTGCACAGAACCCCGAAATCAAGCGGCTGATAAACAACCAGACCAAACTATGATGCGCAATTGCAATTGCAGATAAAAGATATCCGAAAGTGATCCCGATTATTGTTAAATAAAACGCTTTTTTTCTTCCAAATCGGTCTCCAATATCGCCGATCAATGGAGCTCCAAAAAACTGTGTTGCTGGATAGGCAATAAACAATAATCCAAGGATCATATTCTTCATGCCCAGGGCAACATCGCGGCCAACGAGGCCATAGGCTGGGTTGAGGATAAGCGGAGCGAACATCACAAAGACAATCCCAAATCCAAAATTATCTAAAGATGCCACACAAAAAACGGCTAATAGATTTTTCTTTCGCTGTTTGGAGTTCAATGCCATCACCTAAAATTCAGGGAAGCTCATATTTTATGCCCATTGCAAAACGCCACCTAAAATCTGCATCGAATTCGATGCCCCCATCCCTTCCTTAGACATGCAGCAAGCGATGGGATAAGTCGAGTTTAAACTGTTGTCTACTGCACCTTCCATAAACGTTCAATTAAATTCAACTAAGTGCTATCAACGTGGCATTCCACAACCGAACCACTGGAGCTTGTTATGTCATTGTACCGCTGCATTGCATCTCTGTTCTGTTCTCTATTAGTTTTCGATTCACTTGCCGCTCAAGAAGTATTGACCATCAGCGACTCGATCGTTGACCACATCCTGTTTGTCGAAGATAGCTTTATGTCCTCTGTGCCCGGGAAACGGGGTGGCTGCGCCCTTGTCGATGCGCAGACATTCGATATGATCCTAGAGCGCAGCGGATCAGCTCCTCAGCTCATGCCAGGAGGCAGCAGCGTCAATGTCCTTAAAGGCCTTGCCCATCTCGGCCACCGCTGCACGCTTGTCGTCCAAGTTGGCAATGATCCGACAGGGCAGTTTTTCGTTAACCGCCTCTCCGACCAAGGGATTCGCCTGCGGATGGAAACGATCTCTTCTCCAACTGGGAAATCAGCATGCCTCGTCACTCCAAACGGCGAGAGGACGATGAGGACATTTCTCGGCGCATCGGGAAGCAATAGCAATCTAAATCTTCTCAAGGAAGACTTTCAGACTGTCAATTTGTTTCATCTGGAAGGCTATCAGCTTAAACACCACAACCTCGTTAGAAGGGCTATTGAATTTTCAAAACAGAACAACGCTTTGATCTCTCTTGACCTCTCCTCTTTTGAGATTGCACGGGATGAACGCAGCTTTATTGAAGAGCTTTTAAAAGAAGGCACGATCAATCTCTTCTTTGCCAATCAAGATGAAGCCTACGCCTTCACAGGGCTCGGTCCTCAAGAAGCCTGCTCCCACCTTGCTTCCTATTGCGATGTCGCCATCGTAACCATGGGAGAGCAGGGGAGCATCATCCAAAAAGGGAAAAACCAATTCCACTTTCCTGCATTCGATGTCCCGGTTGTTGATACGATCGGCGCAGGCGACCTGTTTATGAGCGGGTTCATTCATGGGTATCTGCATCAATGGAACATCAAAGACTGCGCTTGGCTAGGCTCCTATCTCGCTTCTGAAGTCGTTCAAGTCATCGGAGCTGAAATTCCCTCTGACCGTTGGGATGGGATTTTGCAGGATGCAAACTGCGATTGATTGCTGAGATAGGTTCAAAGAGCAGGCCCATGATGGGCCTGCTCCTATTGACGAACTGTCTGTTTTTTTGCAATCAGCAGAATCCATGCAAAAAACAAAAACATCGCTGCAATGGGATAAAACAAGTTTACGTTCACGTTTCCAAGAGCGCTCCCAGCAATCGGAACTAAAAACCACGCTAAAGACATCATTGACTGGCTTAAGCCCATCGTTTTCCCTTGAATGCTCTTAGGCGATGCAATCGATAATAAATTCAAAGCATTGCTCAGAGCAAAAGAAGCGCCGACTGCTGCAAGTGCATACATGGAAGTAAAAAGGATGAAAGAGTTCGCAAAGCTCGATAGAACGATAAATAGGATCGCGCCTGCAAAACCGGTTAAGCAGGCAGTCTTTGTCGAATAGCGCTTTAAAAGGATTGGATTGAGAAACGAACCGCCAAATGTCCATAATAGGCCCTGAAGGATCAGTCCCCATGTAATGCCCTGCTGCGAGAGTTGGAACTTTTCAATGGCAAAAACTCCATACCATTGAACTGACAGCCCCCACCCGAGCGTCCAGAGCAGGACAATGATAAAATACCGGCGCAAGTTAGCTAGGTGCAGAGCTTGCATGACATTATGGATCCCTTTGATCAGATCTAGTTTATGCCCAGCTTTTGCCGCATGCGTTTCGTGAAACATGTTCCGGATCAAGAGCAGGCTGATGAATGAAAAGACTGCTGTCAAATAGAAGGGAAGGGAGGGATTAAAGTAAGGGGAAATGGTCGGATCGGATAGATACCCGCCGATAAGCATTGCGATTGGCCAGCTAATCCCCCAAACGACAGAGACGAAACCAAAGTTGCGCGCCCGTATTTTCTCAGTAGGGCTCAAGTCTGCAATCGAAGCAAGGCATATCGATAGGTTTCCTGCGCAAAATCCCGAGAGCAATCGACTGATGAACAACCAGGCCAAGCTGTGGCCGGCAATTGCAACTCCGGATAATAGATACCCGAATGTGACGCCGATGATCGTTAAATAAAACGCCATTTTTCTTCCAAAACGGTCAGCGATGTCTCCTAGCAAGGGGGCTCCGAAAAACTGAGTGAGGGGAAATGCGACAAACAACAAACCCACAATTAAGTTCTTCATCCCTAAGGATGCGCCAGAGCTGACCAACCCATAAACAGGGTTCAGGACCAGCGGCGCGAACAACACAAAGACGATTCCAAATCCAAAATTGTCCAAACACGCCACAAAAAAAACTGCAAATAGATTTTTCTTTCTTTCTTTTGCGTTCAATGAAATCCCCTTTAATTAAAAAAAATTAAGCTACTTTTAATTTAATAAATAAATGCAAACAACATTTAACTCAACATTGAATTCAAAAACAGCTTGCAGGCACAAAAATGAAAACCCTTCCTGGTTGGAGGGGTTGTACATATGTTGACAGATTTAGAAGGAGAATGCAGCCTTGAGCATTTCCAAAAACATGTGTCATTAGCGAACAGATCTCGGGCAAAGTCCAAATATACTTGTTCATACATTCTCCTTTTGAGTTTCCGAAGACCAGTAAATAAACACACCTCAGCAGCAAACTAAAAGATAAATTTTTATTTTTATTAAACCACAAAAAACCGAAAGAAACATCCAAATAAATATATTTGTTTACTAATAAAAAAATAATAAACTCGATACTTAATTTTTTTAAGCGCGACTTATTTTATATTACTTGTTATCGTTTTCCACTCAAAAAACAATTAACAAGTTATTTATGACAACATTTATTAAAATTGATTTATTAGTACCTAAGAGCCACGAAGAATCATTTCAAACTCTCTTTCAAGAAATTTTGGATATCGACCAAGACGCGGATAAGCCAGCAGATCCTGAAATCAACCAATTATGCCAAAAAGTTCTTGGGTTTATCCGCAATGCCATCGATCTTCCTTCCATTCCATTCCATAAGCCAAGCATTGAAGAAGATGTTGACTCAGCAATTTCTGCAACGACTTCGTTTAGAACAACTATGAAGAATTGGAACCGCCTGAGCTCGATTGCTCCTCTAACATCAGATAGCGACCACTTTCTTCGTTCAAGATATTTGACAGCATCTTTGCAATTCCATCAACGGCTGGCTCAAAATGACCCGGTCAGCCAAGCGCTTGTCCGCCTGCATCAGCGCCGCTTATTCCTACCTATCCTTCCTTCCGTTACAGGCAGCCTTGCATCACCGACTTCCAGTCTTACCGCAACATCCACTTCTTCTATTGCATTTGACGTCAAGCAACACCTCTCTTTGATCGATGCATATGATCGAGTCAAACAACTCTTCAACTCCTGCAAGTTGGTCCACTCCCCCTTTTTATTCTCTGAATATTGGGATCTCTACAGCAAAAATCTAACAGTTGAAGAACAATCGAGATTTCTAACAACGCTTCTCTACCATTTTTATCTGAACGACATCGATATCTCTTCGACTAAAGTGAGCATAACAGTCCATCCGATGGAAGTATTCTGTTGGCAGATCTTAGCAGAGAACATCTCAGAAGATACTTTGCTTCACTGCCTTAATCAACTCACATGGGGCCAAAAAGTCCGTTTAGCATCCCTTGCGATCGCCCATTATCGCGAAGGCTCGTTTTTTCTTATTAACGCACTCGTACGGACTGGCGATCCAGATTTGATTGCTGTGATCCGTTTATGCCAAAGAGAGCAAGGAAACTGCATCTCTATCGCAAAAGAATTGCAGGCTCTTCCCCATATCGAGCCATTGAACCTCAGTGAGTTCATGGTTAAACAGGAGGCTGCCCTCGTAGAAAAAGCAGCAGGACTTGCAAGCCGGATGCACAAACTCCTTCCCCTGATCCTAAAGCTTTCTGAAACCAGAAAAGAGGGCTGCTATCTCATGCTGAAGCAATATGACGCTGCCCCAACCTCTTCAGAAGAAATGGCTAGGATCGATTCCCAGTTTTTACAGGAAGCAAATACCATTGGTTCCTTATTTTCCCCCTTCCAAGCCGACTCTTCAACATCTAAGGTCTGCCTTGCATTCGATCAAACCGATTTTGAACGCCTTCTGAGAACTTTTGGATCCAGCCATCTTTTCCTCCCTTCCGGATTTGGGGTTGCACCCCATCTTCCTTTTCTTGATGGCTTGGACGCTCTGACTGCCGTGTACTCCAATCCCCTCGCCTCCTATAAAATCCATTCTACCGCATTCAATGCTCAACTCTACTACTTATCGAACCTCCTTTCCCACGTTCAGGCCCTTAGATCCCCTTCCGGCTATGCGGAAGGAGCCTCCACAATCATCTTTAGCTTGCCGACATGCGGAAAAGAACTTTCAAGTTTAAGCTGGCTTCCATCCATGGCTGAAAATCTCTGCTCTTATTGCGCCAGTACGCAATCGAACATTCATGACTATCCCATTTTTGTCTTCGATCAATCGCCTCCTCCTCTTTTTTTCCGCAACCGCGAATATGTAGACCAGCTCAATATTCGCTATGGAACGAGGATCTGCGTCTACTCGAACGAGCAGATCTTGGAACTATCAAACAGGCTGAACCTTGGAATGCTGATCGATACAAGCAAGAAAGGAAAGCTTGGATATGGCGGCGCCCGCAATGCCGTCTACATGCTCTCTCCGATGCTGAGAGAACTTGATAAGAAGGGGATGAGAACGCCTCAAGCGGTTCTTAGCGTCTCAATTCAGCATCTGCGCCAGACCTTTTTACAAACGCTCTCTTCCAACGAATGGGCGATACACATGGGCGATGACGATGCGCAGATTCCTTATGCCTATTTCCTTTCCGACCTTCTCTTGGCCCAAAAGCACCATGGAAGCTCATTTGTGAAATGCGGAGAATTTGCAGGAAGGGACACAAGCAGCATCAACGGCATCCATTTTGAAGAACTCTTTGATCTTGAAAAAATCTTAGCAAATCCTGAGATCCTTTTTGAACAGACCTTATGGGCAAAGGAAAAACGACGATGGGGAATGGCGGGCACATTGCGATCCTTTGGATGGAGCATGCTTCCCTTTGGAAGCGAAGAGACGTACAATGCCGAAGAGCTACAGATAGGACCTGACATCCGACCTAGCGGATTTCATCTGGCGGGACGCCGCTTTCCAACGACCCCGCTGCCTTCAAGTCCGATCATTGGGATCGCTAACCGATTAAAAAGCTTTCTCCCCTATCTGTTAGAAATCACCCTGGTCATCGATCTGATCGAACCGGCCAATAAAAACCAACGGACCATCCTCCCATGGAAACAGCGTGGGGCAAGCGTTCCAACTTTTGCCAACCTGCACTCAGTTTTAACAACCCTCTCTTCGACAACGACAGAAAAAACGATGCGTAAGCAGCTGCTTAAAAACTATTGGGAACAGCATAATCATCCAAGTTTACTTTCCCTATTCCAAAGCTTATCGCTGATTGCCAATCACGATATCAACGGTTCCATTAATAACTACTTGCAAACACACCCAAAAGCATCCCATGCAGAATTGCAGGAACTGGAGCAATGCCGTACAGTGTTCGAAGGGTTCCAAGAAGATGCAGAAGCTTTTTTCCTATTTAACCAGACCTTTTTCAATCAATTTCCGACCTCGTCAGATTCTGATGCCTGGATTGACGAAGCCATAGAACAGAATATTCCATGGAAATTGATCCTATCTGTTTGCAAAGAGAAAGTGGAGTCCGGTCTTGGAAAACCGCTCACAAGCTTTCCGATCACCAGCTCGCTTCTTCTGATGTTAGAAACAATCGTTGTCGGAGAGCTTCAAGAATCCGTTAAATCCGTTCTGGAGTTGGAGGAGAAGTTTGAGCCCCTTGCAAAAAGGACGTGTCAGCGACTACAAGAATCCCCGGATCGACTTTAGCCTTTAAGATCTGCTGGATCGCATCAAGGGTCGAGCCTGTCGCTGAATAACATGACGTGCAAGCCCCTTGATAAGCGATGATGAGCTCCCGGTCATTGACCAGGTTCACAATTTCAATCCCCCCTGCGTCAAGCTCGATATAGGGACGGATATCTTTTTGGATCACCTCTTCAATGACAGCAATCTTTTGCTCTGTAGTTAAATCTTTCCATCCTGGATAGGGGCCGTCGCTGATCTGCGATTCGATATCAAGCGGCGTTGGAACGTAGGCTTCTGCAAATGGGATATCAAAACACTGCTCCGTCGCGTTCTCGATCGCGCCGATCACCAAATTAATATGAGGAAAAGTCTCAGGCGGAAACGCATTGATCCCTTCCTTATCGCGCACTTGCCGGTCTAGCAGCTCCGCTGTCAAACGGCGAGCCTGGTCATAGTTCTTCCTAATCAAAAGCTCGCAGGCAGCCTCCGCAGCACCAATGAGGGCCGACTGGCCGAACGCCTGAAATTTTGCATCGGCGATCACACCATCGCTTTCATCGACAAGAAGGTACAGGCAGACTGCATTGCCATCGCTGCATTGCCCTTCGAGGCCTTTGACAAGGCGCATACCGCGCTCTTTTGCACCTTCTGCCGTCATCTGTCCGCAATGGCGGGGATTCTCAATTTTTTGTGCCAGCTTCTTGCTGTAGAAGCTCCATGGAAAAGGGGCTGGTAGTTTTTGCGCTGTCATGCATTCTCTCCAAAGACGCCTGCCGAGCATCGCTGCAGCTTGGCTGCGCTCTCCACAATTGTTTGGATAGCAAAAGCGATCTCTTCTTCTGTTGTTTCATAGGATAGGCTGAAGCTCAATGCGCAATGCGCCAGCATCGGATCTGTTCCGCAAGCAGTCAGAGTATGGAACAGCTTTTGCGTTTGCCCTCCGCCCATGGAAGCATAGACCCCTTTTCGATTGAGCAAATAGAGAAGGGCGTCGCTTTCAACGCCTGGAAATCCGATTACTGTGCAATTTGGCAGCCTCTCGACCTCTTTAAATAACACTTCAGCATCGGAAAAGCCCCTCTTTATCCCCGTTTCAAGCATGTCCCTAAGGCGCGCTGTTTCGAGATTAAGATGATCGAAGTTCCGCGATGCCTCTGAAAGGGCGGCTGCAATTGCTGCAAATCCTCCGACATGCAAGTTCGCTCCACCGGCTACAAGCGGATGGAAGGAGATGCCCTCTTTGACAATAACCCCTCCTGTCCCTTTTGGAGCATGGATAAGAGACCCATCGAAAGTTAAATAATCGACATTTATATCTTCGAAATGAAAGAAGAGCTTTCCAATGGCTGTGCTTGCATCGACATGAAGACGGATCCCTTTTTGACGGCATATTTCTGCGATATCGGCAACGGGATGGACCACTCCGGTCAGACTATTGGCCCATGATAAAGAGAGGAGCGATGTCCGCGGCTTGATCGCTTCTTCCACCATCTCTTTCGTGATCTGCCCTTGCGCATTCACTGGCAAGATTTTTTCGACACAATGGAATTTTTCAAGGCGCTTCAATGATAAAAGAGCAGGAGCGTCTTCAATGTTCGTTGTCAGGATATGGTTTCTTCCCGATTCCCGAACCTCTTCGATGTAATGGGAGAAAAAAACAGCATTGACCGCCTCTGCGCCGCTATGGCAAAAATGGAACTGGTCCCCTTTAGCGCCGCCAAGCTCTTGGACAATCTCATCAACGCTCTTGGCCAAGGAAAAATAAGAATCTTGCCCCATCTGGTAAGGAGCTGTCACCGCACCCCAAGATTCATGAAAAAACCGAGATTGCGCATCGACGCTGCGAGATGAAGGACGTGCGGCGGTGTGATTGTCTAAATAAGCTCGGGTTCCCATTATTGCTTCTCTTTCTTCCAATCGCCGTTAAAAAAGGTGTAAATAAGCGGTTCTCCCGTTGCTATTTCCAATGAGACAACCTGCTCTTTGGTCAATTTGTCCAGGAACATCACGATCGCCCTCAAGGAATTGCCGTGGGCGGAGATGAAAACGTTTTTCCCTTCTTTTAAAAGAGGCATGATCGTTTTTTGAAAATAGGGCAGCGCCCGCTCAGCTGTCATCGCAAGGCTCTCGCCTTCAGGAGGGGCCTGATCGTAACTGCGCCGCCAGATATGCACCTGCTCATCTCCAAATTTTTCTCGGGTCTCTTGTTTGTTCAAGCCTTGCAGCTTGCCGTACATCCTCTCATTCAGCTCCCAAGCTTCGTAGACAGGGATACACGACTCCGATGTCGTTTCGCTATAAACTTTTGCCCATTCCCCTAGCTTTCCCTCTTTGGGGTGCTGGATGCAGGGCACTTTTCCGCTTTGGTGGTTGGCCATTGCCAGCATGGCAGTCATCTGGGCGCGGATCAATGAGGAGACAAAGATAACATCGACGGGCATATGGGCAATTTTCCTCCCACCTTCGATCGCTTCCTGGATCCCCTGCCAGCTTAAGGGAATATCGACCCACCCCGTAAAAAGGTTCAATCGGTTCCACTCAGACTGTCCATGGCGCATCATAATCAATTTTGCCGGCTTGCTCATATCACCTCGACTTAAAAAAAATTTGAGACAGCAAGAACCTATTTTACAGGAGATGGCTTTAAAGAGCCATTGCTCTTAACAAAATCAAGAAAAGCCTCTCACATCGATATGCAAACAATTCTTTATTTCCAGTTTCAAGAAAAATAATAACAGGCTCTAGGCCGGTCTGGATGAAAAAAATTTTGATCCTATCCATCCTACTATCCTGTTATTTTTCTTGCTTCGCTGCCATCTCACTAAACTAAGGGCTTGAGTTATCCAGGCCTTTGAGCTATGATTGTCAGCCTTATGGAAACAAAAAAGAGATTAAGCAAAGCTTTAGCTGCTGCAGGGATAGCCTCCAGGCGCGCCTGCGAAGAGCTCATTTTCAAAGGCCGCGTTTCAGTGAACGGCGAGGTCACGCTCGTTCCCCAGACCCTCGTTTCTTGGGAAAAGGATGAGATCCGCGTCGATGAAAAACTTGTCTCTGGAGAAGAAAAAAAAGCTTATTACATTCTCAATAAACCTCGCGGCTACATCTGCTCGAATGTCCGCACTGGCCGTAAAAAACTTGTTATCGACCTATTCGGCTCCGCAAACGCCCGGCTGTTCACCGTCGGACGGCTCGACCGCGATACGACAGGACTGCTGATCGTCACCAACGATGGCCACTTCGCTCAAAAAGTGATCCACCCCTCTTCTAACATCGCCAAGGAATATGTCGTTAAGACCCTCCAAGAGATCACCGATCAGCATTTGAAGACGATCGCAAAAGGGACCTTTATTGAAGGAACCTGGATCAAGCCTGTCCGAGTGCAAAAAGTGCGCAAGGGCACTGTTAAAGTCATCGTCAAGGAAGGGAAAAAACGGGAAGTGCGCTTGCTTGTGCAAAACGCAGGTCTCGATATCCTGGAACTCTCCCGCGTCCGGATCGGCGGACTTCGCCTAGGGCCAATTCCTGAAGGGACATTTCGGGAAATGACGGACGCTGAAAAGCAGATCATCTTCGAATAGCATTAAAACTTTCTATACATTATCTTGCGAGCTTGAAATCTGTAAAAAGGGCGGCTTGCATGGATGAATCGGTCTTTAACCACCTTCTTTATCGGATCGCCAATGCGCAGGTCCACACTTACCCCTATACTCACTTCTACATTGAAAACATATTTCCTCCCGATTTTTACGATGAAATGATCGGAAAATTCCCAGACGAGGCCCAATTTAAAAGTTTAGTCGAAATGGGCAACGCCCCTCCTGGGACTTATGAAAACCGGTACGTCCTGCCTCTAAAGCCCAACAATCTGGGGCAACTCCCCTTCGACCAGCTCATGTTCTGGAGCCATTTTTCTCAAGCGTTCTCACAGGAAGTATGGCCCAAAACCTTGCTTGGCAAATTCCACTCTGACATTCGAAACCGCTTTGGCGACCACTACCTGCATACCGCCTTCTACTCAAAGGTCGAGCTCCTCTCCGACCAATCGGAATACGCAATCGGCCCTCATACCGACCACCCTAGAAGGGTCTTAACACTTTTGTTCTATCTCCCCTCTTCCACAAAACAAGCTCATTTAGGAACATCCCTTTACCGCCCCAAAGACCCTTACTTCAGATGCGAGGGGCTCAAACACCACACGCATGAGGGATTTACTAAAGTCTTTACAGTCCCCTTTCTTCCCAACAGCGTCTTTGGGTTCATCAAATCCGAGCATTCATTCCATGGCGTCGAGTCGATTGGAAAGCAAGAATGCCCCCGCCGCCTTCTTAACTACACCCTCTGCTGGGCTCCTCCAAGCTCGATCCTTTGAACCTACTAACTTAAGAGGCAGTTGCAAAACCGCCTCTTGACTTTGCAATTTACAAAGTCGAGTTTCAAGCATCTTTACATAAAGGACTTCGCCGGCTAGAATGGCACCCATAAGCGCACAATTCGAGCGCTTGGGAAAAATTTATGCTCAATATTGCTCGCCTATTCGGCAAATCGCCTTTCGCCCCTTTACAAAGCCATATGAAAAAAGTTGCGATTTGCATGGAGAAGCTTTCGAGCGTGTTCGCAGCCCTTCCCAAGTTGGATATGGACAAGATTGAAAAGCTGGTCCAGGAGCTGTCTAAGCTTGAGCATGAGGCCGATCTGACTAAAAATGATATCCGAAACCATCTTCCCAAAAGCTTGTTCCTTCCTATCGACCGGGCCCATTTCTTGGAAATCCTGTCCATTCAAGACAGTATTGCCGACAAGGCGGAAGACATTGGCATCTTGTTAACGCTGCGCCCCCTCGATAAATTCAAAAACTTCCAAGATGACATCCAAGCTCTATTTAAGAAAAATGAAGAGGTCTTTTTAGACGCTCAGCACATTATTGAAGAAATTGACGAACTTCTCGAATCCTCATTTGGCGGGATCGAAGCAGAAAAAGTCAAAGCAATGGTCGAGCAAACTGCTTATAAAGAGCACGAGGCCGACAAAATGCAAAGGATACTTCTCAAGCAACTTGTCTCTCAAGGTGACAGCCTCTCCACAGCTTCCTTTTGGCAATGGATGAGGTTGGTAGAGGAAGTGGGCGCACTTTCCCATCTTTCTGAGAAGTTGGCCAACCGTATCCGCATGGTTTTAGAACTAAAATAACGTTAAGCCCTTTGCGCCATCGAAGGGCAGACGATAATTTATTAGAATAGGAATGGAAGTCGAAGCGATATTTAAGCTCATTGTCCTGGCCATCGGTTTTTACATGGCCTGGAATATTGGTGCGAACGACGTATCCAATGCAATGGGCACCTCTGTAGGGTCGGGAGCCTTGACCCTCCGACGGGCAGTTTTCCTAGCTGCCATCCTAGAATTTTCCGGAGCTTTTTTTGTAGGAGCCAACGTCTCCGAGACAGTCCAAAAAGGGCTCATCGACACCGACATGTTTTTAATGCAGCCCAACATCCTGATCTTAGGGATGTGCGCCGCCCTATTTGGAACAGGGGCCTGGCTTCAGATCGCCTCTTATTTTGGTTGGCCGGTCTCAACGACGCATGCGATCGTCGGCGCCATCATAGGATTTGGCGGCGTCATCGGCGGAATCGAAGCGATCCAATGGGCGGAGGTCTCCTCGATTGCCGCCAGCTGGCTTGTTTCACCGGTAGTTGCCGGTGTGATCTCTTACATCATCTTCAGCATTTTACAGCGCAATATCCTCTTTGCGATGAATCCGACGGAGGCGACCCGCAAATTGCTTCCGCTGCTCGTTTTCATTGTCTTCAGCACCTTTACGCTCAGCCTGATCTTTAATGGCTTAGAGAACCTGAACCTCAATATTTCCTTTCCTCAAGCCGTTGGGATCTCGATCCTAGTCGGACTGATCAGTACGGGAATTACCTACTTGATCGTCCAAAGGATCCCCATTTCTGAGATCGAAACCCGCCCCCCTTCGCGGAACCTGCCTCAAAGCGTTGTCAGCTTGGAAAAAGCGATCAAGCACTTGCAGCGCGTGCATGTCGCCTCTTTTGATGAGACCCATGAAAAAGTAGGCGTTCTGCTCGATGAAGTGAAAACCCTCTCCCGCAGCCTTCGCCAGGAAACGAGCTTTTCCGAAAGGACCTCCGAGTACAAAAATGTAGAGAAGATGTTTGTCTATCTTCAGATCTTAAGCGCTTGCTTTGTCGCATTTGCGCATGGCGCAAACGACGTCGCCAACGCGATCGGCCCTGTAGCTGCCGTCCTTGACATCATCAAAAACGGACAGATCTCCGATGTCGCCTCTATTCCGCCTTGGCTCCTGGCCTTTGGAGGACTTGGCATTGTCATCGGTTTGGCAACATGGGGATGGCGCGTCATCGAAACGATCGGCAAAAAGATCACCGAGCTGACTCCAACGCGCGGCTTTTGCGCAGAGTTTGGCGCCGCTACGACGATCCTGATCGCCTCGAAGCTCGGGATGCCGATTTCGACCACCCATTGCCTCGTTGGCGCTGTTTTGGGCGTCGGCCTCGCCCGCGGAATGCGCGCCCTTAACTTGAACATGATCCGCGATATCATTTTGTCGTGGGTGATCACAATCCCAGCAAGCGCTGCGATGAGTATTTTCACTTTCTACATCTTGCGATGGATATTCCTAAGCTAATCGGAACTATTGAGCAAACCAATGGCCCTATCTGCAGTCCAAAATCACCTTCCATATTGTAAAAACTGCTTTAACCAGTATGCTAGATTATCTCCAAAAGAAATTCTCCTTACAGAGACCTTGACTGAACTGTATCTTCTCAAATCCTATGCGGTTCCCTTTCTGAGTAAAAATCAGGATCCTCCTACAGAACTGCAAGAGGCCATTAAATCCTTGCAAGAACGAGCAAGAATGATCTCTACCACTTTTAATATTCCTAATTCCCTCGTCCCTTCAAGAATTGCTCATCACGCATTTGAGCAACGTACGATAGGCCCTAGCATGCACACCTATACTATAACCATTGGACCTGGCCATTATCCGAATGCATCTCTCTAAAGCAGGGTTTATCGACAAATTCTAAGACCGCACCTTCATGCAGCAAGTTTCTCGGCAGCAAGAGCAACATGCAGCATTCCCATGTCGGATCAGCATTGGATTCCTGAGTAAATGGCTTGAGGAAACAATCTCTGCGATCCCATCGATCCAATCTTCCCGCAGGTTCATTGCAGGACAGCGCACAGTGTTATACCCTTTTTCTTTCAAAATCGGCACATACTGCTGTTCGATCTCAAACAAGGTCTCGATGTGGTCTGATGTGAAGCTTAAAGGAACAATGACAACATTCCGGATGGCGATCTTCATGGACTGGCAAAACTCCAAAGTATACGGCCTTATCCACTCTTCTTTACCAAACAAAGACTGGTAGCATAATTGATGCGCTGACTTGGGAAATGCCGATGCGAGCAGCTCGAACGACCTCTCGCACTCTTCTTGGTAGGGGTCTCCGGAACAGATATACCGTTTAGGCAGACCATGAGCGGAAAATAGAAGAAGGGTCTCCTCTTCCCGCATCTGATGGTCTTCCAGGCACTTTCGGATCGTCGCTTCAAATGGCTTAGAAAATGCTGGATGGGAAGGATAGGATTTGATCCAGCGAAGTTTTCCAACTGTCTTTGCACACAGATTTTCAGAAAACCAGCGTGCGATGCTTCCTGCCGTTGTGTAGCTAAATTGGGGAAAGAGCGGGAAAACCAAGATCGATGCGCAACTGTTCAATCCCTCAAGATCCTGTAAAAATTGGGAGTGGGTCATCGGCAAATAGCGATGGAATGTGATGATCGGCCCGTCGAATTTGTTGCGCAGCGCAGCAGCAATGGCCTCCGTATCATTAAAAATCGGCGACTTGCCTCCAATTGCTTGATAATCATGCGCCACTTTTTTTGCGCGCCGCTTAGCCACCCATGAAAAAAGGAGTTTGTGCAGAACTGTTGGAAGCGATGAGCAAATGACATCCCTGTCTGTCAGAAGGGCCGTCAGGAAAGGTTTGATCTCTTGAAGCGAACGGGGCCCGCCGAAATTGACAAGGACTAAACCATTCTTTTTTTCCATCCGATCGCCCTCCCATGCAAAAAATCTGTTAATTTTGGTCTGTTTTGCATTATATTGAAGTCGATCAGATCTTGTGTAGGAACAAATGTTGAAATATTTTTGCTTGGCCATCTTATGCTTCATCGCCACCAGCTGCGGCGGCGGTTCTCAAAAGACACCCTATCGCGTCGGCGTCGATACAACTTGGTATCCACTGCTCCTCGATGGCAAAGAGAGCAACCTAACAGCTTTTTCGACTGAGCTGCTGCAGGAGATCGGCAAAAAAGAAGATGTCTCCTTTTCAAAAGTCATAGTCAGCTGGGATGTCCTTTTGGAAGGTTTAAAAAAAGGGGAGTATGATGCGATCCTTTTTTCCAAACCTCCCTACAATTTTAACCAGCAGACTTTCGACTTTTCCGACCTCTATTTAAAAACGGGCCCAGTCCTTGTCGTCTCAACCTCATTCGATTTCAAGTCCATGGACAAATTATCGGGAAAAGAGATCGCTGTCATGCCCGATTCCACCGGAACGATCATCCTAGAAAAATACCCGGGGATCCTGATCCGCAATTACGATTCGATCGCGAAAGCGCTCAATGATGTCAATTCAGGCGAGATCGATGGAGCGATCATCGACGTCCTGATGGCAACTTCCTACTGCCAGGACCTCTACCAAGGCAAGCTAAGGATCGTTACCGAGCCGCTCAATGACGCAGGTCTTCGCCTGATCACCCTCCACAATCGCGCTCCCGAGCTCATCGAAGCTTTCAATGATGGCCTCGAAAAGCTTAAAGCTTCCAAGGAGTACGAGAAACTGATGCAAAAATGGGGATTCTCTCCGCTCGAAGCCAGTTAATTCAAATACTTTTTTGACAGAAAATGGAAAAACCCGTTTATTGAGGTTTTGCAACCGTTTCATTTGTCAATGAGGTAATAATGAAAACAAAATGCACAATAGGCACCCTGCTTTTGATATGCGGGATAGCCCTCATCGGGTTTTCGATGTATGTCACGCAACAAGTCGAAGAAGGCAAAGGCAAAGTTTCCAGCGCGCAGTCGAAGGTCGATAAAGGCAAAGGGTTGTTTTCCGGCAATCCCGTTTCTGAAGAAATAGGAAAAGGAATAGCAAGCGGCGCTCAAAGAAAAATCGATGCTGGCCAGCAGCAGATCGAGTATTACGAAGGCGTGGCTACCTGGACAAAGTTCGGCGGGATTGCGTGCATCATCATCGGACTTGGCGTCTTTTTTGTTCCTACTAAAAAAGGGAAGCGTTAAAAGATTGCTACAAACTCTAACAGCAAGGCGTGTAAACTACGCCTTGGCTGTTGATTTTTAAATACCTAAATGTTCATAGCCAAAAAAATTTAAGAACGATCTTAAAATACGCGCTATGAATTTTTGAGAATTATTATGCGTATATTTAATTTCCGATTTATTTGGCTTTTCTTACCTAGCCTAGCAATCGCAAATCCCGCCTCGAATGAAAAACAAGAAGAGCACTGGTCTGTAAATATCGATGTCCTTTATTGGAAAGCATCCGAAGAAGGACTAGACTATGCCGTCCAAGTGTCAAGCAATGCGCAATTCCAACCTAAGAGCATGCATTGGGAACATCCCTCTTTTGAATGGAGTCCAGGCTTTCGTTTAGGATTTACAGACCTTCAGATAAAAAAACCATGGGCCCTCTCTTTAATTTGGACCCATTTTTGCTCAGAAAGCAAAAGTCATAGTTCTGGAGGCAGTTCTCATCGCTTCCTCGAACAACTATGGGTTCCTTCCCCCTTTGGAGTTGATGCAAGAAGAGCCAGCGTTAAATGGAAGTTGAACTACAACACGTTAGACTGTCTGTTGCTCCATCCTTACAAAATGAGCCGGTATTTCTGCTTTACTCCTGGATTCGGATTAAGAGGTCTTTTCATCAATCAAAATTTCACAGCAAAATACTCCGGGGGAGATTTTAGCAGCAACCACCCAATCCGGCTTAAAGCTGAAAACGATTATAATGCTCTTGGTTTACATCTTGATCTAGGTCT
>JAFEGF010000308.1 GCA_018240225.1 Verrucomicrobiota bacterium | reverse complement strand
ATTAGGGATGCAAAAGTCAAAAGCGTCTCTGCGATTGAAGTGGAAGCAGTATATATTAATGCTCGAGTAATCAGAAGGCGGTCGGCATGTCTAAAACCAAAAAAAAGACGATTTTAATTACGGGCGCAGGCCAAGGGATTGGCCAAGCGATCGCATTTCGGTTTGCAGCTGACGGGTGCAATGTTGTTATCGCTTCCAAAGACAGCCCTTCCCAAATCCAAGAAACGGTAGAAGGGATCCTTGCTGCTGGAGGCAAGCCATTGGCCCGCGAGGTCGATGTTCGAAATGCTAAGGAGCTCCAAAAGATTGTTGAGGAAACGATTGCTCATTTTGGCGGCATCGATACCTTGGTCAATAATACCAGCGCTCCCTGTTTCAACAATACGCTGCATACGTTGCCGGAACAATTCGATCTTTTGATATCGACGAGCGTCCGCGCTGCCTTTTTTCTTTCGCAAATTTGCATTCCATATTTGAAGGAGGCTGCAAATCCTCATATCATCAATATTGCCCCTCCTCTTAATTTTGAAGTCCAGTGGCTAAGAGACCATTTGCCCTTCTCCTTAGGCAAGTATGGGATGAGTTTATGTACATTAGGAATGGCGGCAGAGTTCAGAAGCTCTGGCATTGCCGTGAACTCGCTTTGGCCTCAGACCAATATCGCCACTCCGAGGCTCAAAGATCATTTATCTCCAAAAGTGTATGCCGGCAGCCGATGGCCTGCCATCATGGCAGACGCTGCCTATGAACTTGCTGGCCGCACCTTTCAAGAAGCAAGCGGCCAATTTTTTATTGATGAGGAATTATTGCGAGAGGCCGGGATCGATGATTTTTCCTGTTATGCGGTCGATCCGACCCAATCGCTAGTGCAAACGTTGTTCCTTCCTCTTAAAGAAGGGATGGTCCCCATTTCCCGAGAGCTTTTTCATTTCAAATAAGAGATCAGCTTCGTGCCGGTTGCGTAGAAAAGAGATGCTTCTTAAGCACTAGGAGAGCTGTGGCACAGGCGTATTTTTTTTGACACCAGTGAAATTTTGTTAAGATTTTTTCGGGAACTTGAGTTTGGTCTAGACAGTGGTCAAAGCCGAACTGTTGATAAAAAGGCGCCAGATGCTCGAATGGAATGCAGTAGATGTTTTGAGATGGCTTAGTTTGTGTTAGAAGGAATTTGACAAGTTCTGTCGCGATCCCTTTATTGCGAAACTGCTCGAAAACATACATTCCTCCCAGTTCGAGGTTCTCCTCATCCATTTTGACAAGCCGCCCAAGGCCGGCCTTTTCTCCGCCAAGCTCTGCAATGGCGATCATTTCATGGTCGAGGTTGGAGTGGACGAATTCAACCTGATCGTAGCATTGGTTGACCCATTCGATCTCCTGATGCCCTGCTAACTTGAACGTCAGAGCGTTTTGATAGTAGTTCAAGCGTGTTGCCAGATCTCCGGTGTGGAGTTCGAACAGGTGGTTATCGTAATCGTAAAAATAGATCGATCTTCCTTCTTGAGGATGGCGGGGCCTGCTTGGTGCGATATCCAATCCTAACGCTTTAATTTTGGTTTCAAATGAGAGCAGATCTTTTTCGTCGATATGAAACGCGATATGATTGTAAGAGCGGTCTAAAGATGGACCTTCCATCAGGGCAATCCAGAGGTCGCCGATTACGAAAAACTTCTCTTTGGAAATTGAAAAGTTCTTTTTTTCGCTCGAATACACTTCAACGGCATTGAAAAGGTCGGAAAAAAGCGCCGCTGACTTGTCGAGGTCTTTGCAGACGAGCGTGATGTGGCTGATTCCGTTAATTTTTAACATCGGCTTAAAGGGGCAATCATGAAGGGTTTTATTTGGGGCCAAGGGCCGTGAACTAAAAAATGGCCTTTGTCGTAAAGATAGGGTTCTGCAATCGCGGCATTCGTAAAGAGATCGGGAGAAAAATAAAAATAGATCTCATCAATGGCGCCAGGCAAATGATCAAGGATCTGATCCAGAGTTGGCAGTTTGCCTGCAATCACATCATAGAGATGTAGAGTTTTATCTTTTAATTCGAAAGAGAGGATGCCATCGATAGACGGACTGTAATGCAGAGACCAATAAGAGGGATAAGTGGCAAAAAGGGCATTGAACGTCGTAATGATTCCGCTGTCCTTGACCCATAGATGGTTGGATGCTGGCGCACGGCGATGAAAATGGTTAAGGAACAAAGCGCTATCTTT
>JAFEGF010000307.1 GCA_018240225.1 Verrucomicrobiota bacterium | reverse complement strand
CCTCATTCGAACCAATGCGTGGTGGGACACTGTGGATTCCATTGCAGCCAATGTCGTTGGAAAACTTGTACTGCATCACCGCAGCCTTCTACCTTGCATCGATGGATGGATCGATGACGAATTTTTATGGATTCGGCGGACAGCTTTGATCTTTCAATTGAAATGGAAAAAAGAAACGGAAGAGCAAAGGCTGTTTTCCTATTGCGAAAAACGGATGCATGAAAGCAATTTTTTCATCCGAAAAGGGATCGGTTGGGCTTTGCGCGAGTATTCGAAATCAGCTCCTGTTCCTGTCTTTCAATTTCTCTCGGAACACGCTTCTCGAATGAGCAAGTTGACGTATAAAGAAGCAAGCCGCTTGCTTTCTCAAAAAAATCTTTGCTCATAATTGAATAAAAATTTTAATAATGAAAATATGCATGAGTAGAGATATACACAAACAACCTGAAAAATCGGGAATTTGGCAAGGAGGCGTCCTAAATTTGAACCAAGCTGCGCTGGTCGCTGAAACAGCTCAACTTGAATAAGTTGGGCGATGCAGGCGGGGTTAAATTTAGTGCCTGTCCGACACAGACAAAAACCGATTTTTCATGTTGTTTGTGTATAACTCCAAAGATGCATTTAAGTTGAATTGCTGTCCATAAAACCCAAAGGAGGGAAAGATGGCCAAAAAGAGAAAGGCTGCAAAAAAGAAAACTGCAAAGAAAAAGACAGTAAAGAAAGTAGCAAAGAAAAAAACGGCAAAGAAAAGAACTGCGAAAAAAAGCACAAAGAAAACAGCAAAAAGAAAGAAACCTTCTGCTGCCATGATGAAGAGAAGCTCAACAGGCGGAACCGGCCAAATGGGAGCTTGCTAGAGTTTTATCTTGAAAGGAAAACTCATCGACCTCGAAAGATGCGTTAGCTCTTTCGAGGTTTTTTTTTGGCAAGCAGCGGTATAAAAATTAAGAATGATCTTCCCTGGCGCTGGATCAATTTAAGGATTTTTTTCTTCCGTAAATAGGCGATGGTAAGATCGATTTCTCTTTGGGAACGGCCAAGTTTTGGCAGGGATATTTCCCTAATGAAGATTGGATGTTGGAAAAGAAAGAAGAGGACTTGTTGTGTTTTCTTGAGAGGCCATTGCAATGATAGCAGGTTATGCAAAGTTGTGTAGAGAAGGTGCAGCCCTTTGAGGATTTTGAGATCTCTTACTCCCTGCTCATGAACTCCCTTCAAAAAGAATTGGATCCAAAGGTCCCAGCGGCCATCGGATGTGATCGCAAACAGATTTTGAAAATAAGCCAGGCGATGCCGTTTGAAATAGCGGCTTAAGAATAAGATGGGCTCTTTTATTTCCCCTTTTTGAAAAAGAAAAAGAGGAATCGATAGTCGGGCAATCCGTCCGTTGCCATCCATGAAAGGATGGATGATCAGAAGCTGTGCAAATAGGATTGCCAATTGGATGAGCGGTTCCTTTTCCTTCTTTTTCCAATACATGATCAGATTCGACATGTAAGAGGCGACGGTTGCTGGAGCTGGAGGGAAAAAATACGCTTTTTCAGCTGGGCCGCCTTCAGGTCCGATCCAGTTTTGGAAGGATCGATACCGACGCTTGCTTTTTGGCAAACCTTTGATGGATGCATGCATCTCAAAAAAAAAGGGGTGGCCGATGGAAGATTTGCGAATTTGCTTTAAAGCTTTCTTATATGCCCTGAGATAGTCTAAAACAGGCTCTCTTTCAGTTTTTTTACCTATGATGCTGTCGATAAGGACATCTTCAATAGAAGCTTTAATGTGTTGCGAACCTAAAGAATCAATGGCCTCCTCGACAGACAAAAATGCGGTCAATTCTTTGGCGATAGGATGTTTTGCCAGCAGGTCATTGAACTGATCGATCACCGCTTTTGCTTTTTCCAAGCTTTTATGAAAGCGGCATTTCGAAGGCAGACGGATAGGAAGTCGGCTCGGTTGAAAGGTTGGTAACGAATCTTGCTGCATGGCACAGAACTCTTCATCAGTGTTCAACTCGGCTTTGTACATTTTTTGATCTGGCCAGTTCGCGCCCAAGGACGCTTCACCTGCTCTGCACGACGAAGGTTCACTGAACCTTCTTTGTGTCTCCGCAGCCTCGTCTATTTGGTTTCGAGGCGCCTGGACCAAGCATGTACAAAGTCGAGCTCAATCGAATCGTGGCATCAAGCTGATTTTTTTGCCATCTTTCAGAAAGCTTT
>JAFEGF010000306.1 GCA_018240225.1 Verrucomicrobiota bacterium | reverse complement strand
CAGAGCAGAGCGATGAGCTGCTGCTTGGAAAAGGAAAACCGGGATTTGAGGAACGAGAAACCAGAGAACACGGCTAAAAAAAGATAGCCCCATGTCAAAGGGATCCCTTTAATCTTCAATCCCCCTTTTGGAAAAACAACCAAGAAAAAAAAGAAAAGGAAAAATAAGGCATGGAGAAGGTGTCTGTACCTCACGCAAATAGCCGTTACCGACTGTCTGAGAGATCCTGGTTGAGAACAGAATCTAACTCCTTTGATAGGCATCTTCCAACCGCACAATATCGTCCTCGCCAACATACTCGCCGACCTGGACTTCGATGAGCTCCAACTTCACTTTTCCAGGATTTTCTAAACGGTGGACACACCCTTTGGGAACGTAGATGCTCTCATTTTCATGAATCAGCTTTTCTTGAGAGCCGATCGTGACGTTTGCAGTTCCCTTTACAACAACCCAATGCTCGCTGCGATGGTAATGCTTCTGTAAACTTAGCTTCTGCTTCGGTTCAACGACAATCCTTTTGATCTTATACCGTTCCCCTTCCTCTAAAATCGTGAAATGTCCCCAGGGACGGTGGGATGTAACGTGCTCGTAAGGTTCCTTTGCATTTCTTTTCTTCAGTTCTTCAACGAGATGCTTGACCCGCTGCGATTCCCCTTTTCTTCCGATAAATAGGGCGTCATCGGTCTCGATCACTAGAATGTCTTCCAAGCCGATGGTCGAGATCAGCCTTTTGCCTCCCATAATCAAGCAGTTCTTTGTATCGATGTCGAGGACATTTCCGACCTTGGCATTTTGATTGACGTCTTTTTCAAGGACATCATAAACACTGTCCCATGACCCAACATCCGACCAGCTCACTTCCAGCGGATGGATCATCACATTGCTCGACTTTTCCATCAGGGCATAATCAATGGAAATATCGGGCATGTCGCAAAACCTTGTGCTAAGTTCCTTAAATGAGCCTTTTGCAAGCGAGGCAACGGAAGGGCAATACTGCCCAATTTCTTTTAAAAAGGAGCCAATCTGAAAAAGAAAAATCCCGGAATTCCATAAATATTCTCCAGAAAGGACGAACTCCTGCGCAAGAGGATACTCTGGCTTTTCAATAAACCGCTCTACCTTCCAAACATAAGGGTTTTCCGTCGGTTTGCCTTTGACATAACCATATCCAGTTTCAGGTTTGTTGGGACGGACTCCAAAGATCACATGCCACCCCTGTTTGGCGACCTGTTCCGCACGCTTGATCCCTTCAAGAAAAATAGATTGGGGGGAGATTAAATGGTCGGAAGAAGAGACCAAAAAACATTCCTCTTCCTTACAACCCAAAAAATCCTGTAAATATTTGACTGCCAAGCAAATAGCAGGAGCTGTGTTTTTTTTATCCGGCTCAACAAGGATCTGCCGCTCCAACAGAGGATCGATGGCGCCTGCTTGCGTTTTGACCAAATGGTAATAATCTTGATTGGTAACGATCAGGATATCGATCGGTGCAACTAAAGGAAGAAAACGCTGAATCGTCTTTTGCAAAAGGGACAAGTCATCGCCAAAATTCAAAAACTGCTTGGGAAAAGCATTTCTTGAAAAAGGCCAAAGCCTCGTACCGCTACCGCCGGCTAGGATGATGACTTTCATAGAATGCCTCTATATTATGGTCCACAAACAGCTTAAATTCCCTTTGGAACCTTTCTTTGCTAAACTTGTCCGCATGATCGCGTATGAGAAGAGGATTAAAATCGATCTTCTTAAACCTTTGGACGGCATCGACAAGGTGTTCAACGGTCGGTTCTTTAAAAAACACCCCCGTTTTTCCATCGATGACCGTCTCTAAAGCACCCCCCTTGCCTAATGCAATAACAGGTGTACCAGCAGCCTGGGCCTCCACAACGACAATCCCAAAATCTTCTTCAGCCGCAAAAAGAAATCCTTTGGCCCTTCCTAAATAATCCCGCAATACTGGATCGCTTTGATACCCTAGGATCTCAACATTTTTCCCCGCCTTCTTTTTGACCTTGGGCATCTCGGGCCCATCTCCAATAACGATCAGCCTCTGATCCGGCATATGGGAAAAGGCTTCCACAATAAGCTCGATGTTCTTGTATGGAACCATCCGGGAAGCTGTGACGAAAAATTCTTCTTTTTCAGCTTTCAGCTCGATCAAATGGGTATCGACTGGAGGATAGATGACTGCGGCCTTACGCCCATATACTTTTTCGATCCG
>JAFEGF010000305.1 GCA_018240225.1 Verrucomicrobiota bacterium | reverse complement strand
GGAACTGTCTTAAAAAGATCAGGCAAAAGATAGATTGCGCAAAGCTGCAATAACATTCCGATACCCGCTCCACAATAGATCCAAGGATTGATTCTAAAGCTGTCCGAAATATTTTTGAAAAACGGCTCCTTCTCTTTTTGGGCTTGGATCCCATTGGCCCACTGGGCTGTACAAAGGCTTGTAAAAATGATGGTGGAGGTTTCTTCGTAGGAAAACCTCTTTAAAAGGTATAGGTACATAATAAAGGTCCCAACTCCAAGAATGATTCCAAACAAAAGGATCCGGACAAGCTGAAAGGGATCGAAAAATGTTACATTAGGGGCCCGCGGTTTTTCTTGCATCACATTAAATTCTTCTTTGGCAAAGGCAAAAAACTTGTCCTGAACCCCATCTGCCACGATATTCACCCATAAAATTTGTCCCGGCGTGAATGGAAGAGGCAGCCCAGACAAAATAGACAAAGCAATGATAGTAACGCTTTGCAAAGAGGTTGATGTCAGATAATAGATGACTTTTCGGATGTTCTGAGCGATCGCGCGTCCCATTCGAATCGCATGGACAATGACACTTAAATTACTATCTGTGATTAGCATTTTTGAAGCGTTTTTGGCAGCTTCGGTTCCTGATCCCATCGCAATGCCAAGATCTGCTTTTTTTAAGGCGGGGACATCGTTGATCCCATCGCCGCTTACAGCTACGATCTCCCCCTTTTCCTGGAGAACTTTGACAATCCGGAATTTATGCTCTGGAAGAATCCGAGCTAGAACAGTGGCCTTCTTGATGTTCTGATAAAGCTGATCGTCATCCATTTTCTGGATCTGGCTTCCCACAAGTCCAGAACTCTTCTTGTCCCAAATTCCGACTTCATAGGCAACAGCCTGCGCAGTTTTTAAGTGGTCCCCTGTGATCATCAAAACATGAATGCCTGCGGATTTAGCTTGAGCTACAGCTTCGCGTACACCAGCTTTAGGAGGATCTAGAAAACCGATTAGACCGATGATCTTCACTTCCCATTTTGTTGGGTCGTTTTCTTTCCATTTGCCCATTCCAAACGCCAACACCCTCAATCCTTCATTAGAAAAACGGTGCATCGCTTCCTCGAATACCATAAGCTCTTTGGGATCATCAGACCTTTCTATTAATGCTTCAAAAGCTCCTTTGACGAAGAGGATTTTTTCACCATGAAAGTCATTGACCGTCGCCATTAGCATTAACTGTGGATTAAAGGGATAGGACCAATGGCGAGGACTTGCCAAGCGAAGAGAACTATAATCTTCCACCCAGCATGAAAGCGATAGGTCCAACGGATCTCCAATCCCATGTTCCGCATCATTGCACAGAGCAGCGATCGTCTTGAGCATCTTTTCGTCTTGAGTAAAAACATTCTTTACAATGAGGTTTCCTGTTGTAATCGTGCCCGTTTTATCTGAAGCGATCACTGTCGCGCTTCCTAAAGTTTCTACAGAAGGGAGGTGCCTGACAAAAACTTTGGATTTACTTAGTGAGACTGCTCCAACGATCATGACAAGCGTTACAACTAATGGAAGCCCCTCAGGCACAACGCTGACAAAACTTGCAATCAAAAAATATGCGATATCGATCCAAGACCTGCCCTGAAAATAGCCATAAATCCCTAAAAAAATAAAAAAAGCTAGGATCAGCAAAATAAATCGTTGAGCAAAAAAACGGATCGACTGGACCAATGGAGTTTCAGGAGATGCAGTTTTTGCTTTCTCAACTATCGAAGCAAAGTAGGTATTTTCACCGGTTTTAACAACGATAGCTTTCCCTTTTCCCCGCACACAGACAGTCCCGCTTAATAGAATATTGACCAGATCGTAGGGCTGTGTTTCTAAAGGAAGGGTTTTAGATGGGTCTTTAGCAATCGGCAGCGATTCCCCTGTAATTGCAGACTCATCGGCCATTAGCCCATGCGATTCGATCAAACGCATATCAGCCGTGATTAGTTCCCCTTCTTGCAATTGGACGCAATCTCCTGGAACTAGCTGAGAGGAATGAACTTGAAATAACTTTCCACCGCGAATGACGGTGTTCTTGCTTTCAGTTAGCTTTTTTAATGCCTTTAATGAGCTTTCCGCTTTGACTTCCTGCCAAAATCCTAGCAAGCTATTGAAAACAATCACTACATTAATCACGCAGAAATCGACCCATTCGCCAATCGAAAGACTGATCAGCGAAGCAATGATTAAAATGTAGACCAGAGGGTTATTGAACTGACGAAAGAA
>JAFEGF010000304.1 GCA_018240225.1 Verrucomicrobiota bacterium | reverse complement strand
CGGATGCTCGTCAATCCGACGCAAGGCCAGCATGAAATTAACGTGCGGCAGCCTGTGTTCTGACTTCTAACATGCGCGATCGAGCGCTGCAGCGCTCGGTCGCAAGGAAAAAAACAGGTCAAGGAGGAAAACGCTTATGTCAAAACCTCTTACATCGATAAGTTCCAAAGAAGCTTCCCAACAGCAGTTCTACGCAATCCCGGAAGCAACCTCTCGTCCTCATGAACCGCCATCTGACCATTTCTTTTCGAGCTCCCCCTCTGACGATGGCTACCTGTCCGGCTCACCCCCTTCTTACTGGATGTCCAAAGCTTTTTCTCCGCACACAAATCCCGACAATCCCTTAAGCGATCCCTCCCGCGAAGTCCGCCATGTCCAACCCACGGATGAAGGAGAAGAAGAAGGCCTCTCATTCCAAGGACATAGCCGGATCCCTCCCATTCCGTTGAACTCTTCCGGCTCCGCTTCCCGTAAAACTTCCGCGCCCGAAAGAATGGACCACCATTCACCGATCTTTTCCCGAAAGAAAAAGTCTGCCGACGACGCAGAGGCTCCAATGCCCATAAAAAACGTTCGCAAAGAGTCAAAATCTGACCTGGACCTTGAACCAAAACGCGCGCCCTTTCAACGATCGCTCTCCGATAGGCACTTCAACCTTCCAAGCAGACACTCCGACAAAGAAACAAAGCCCATGCCGACCGCTTCCCATGTCAGCGAGATGTACATCGCCTCCATCGGAACAAAAATCTACTTCCATGAAGAAGAGGCCGCAACGCAGCTTTTCAATTCCTATTGCCAACATCGAGAATCTAGAGAAACCATGGTCCAAGAGTTGGTCGATCTGAGAAAAGGCCTGACCAAAGAACGGCATATCAACAGGTTTCAGACCATCCTGACGATCATCCTAAAACACCACGGGAGCGGACCCTTCATCTGCAACTACCTCAAGTCCCTAAGAGATCAGACCCAAGACGAGATCGCCCTCTTTGCCCAGCATGCGATCAAAAGACTTTCCAAAGAACCGCATTCCCATACCCTGGTCCAAGCCTGCATATCACGGATCACCCGCTGCGAGCTCAAGTTCCAAACCCGTGAAACCCTCTTCCGCGAAACCAACCTCTCCTCCGCTCTTTGCCGCGAATATGGAAACTTCCTTTGGGGCAAACATTTAAAAGACCTGGCCAAGGCCATCGAGCACACCGTCCCCCACAAAGACCTCCCCTCCCTTTCCTTGAACCGCGACATCATCATCGGTCAATTAAACCCGAATCCGGACAACGAAAATCCCCTTTCCGAAGAGGCCATCGAACAGGCCATTGCCCTCCACATAGAACGGTTCATGGAATTTGCCCGCGGCGCCATCCCCCGGATTTTCGAATACCTCCCTCCCCAAGAACTCCAAGAAGTGCTCAACTCCCGCCGAAACCGGATCATCCAATTCATCCAAGAGCATCCCCTCGAAGCAAACGAAGATCCCGTCAGCCTCTCCAGGACCTATATTTCCGAAGTCCTCTACCTGCGCCTATTGCATCCCCACCTGATCACCAAAGACCATCCCCCAGCTCTAAACAACGTGCTGATCAGCCTGAGCAAAGTCCTTCAGTGCCTGGCCAAAGAGACCCCTTTCGGGACCGAGAAACGGGATCCCATCTACGAAAGGCTCAATCCCCTCTTCGAAGAGTTCATCGAGGCCCACCGCCGATTCGTCGACGCCTGTTCTCTGCCGCCCGAATAGAATTCTTCATCATCAAAAGGCTAACCTTTCCGACTTCTTCTGCAAGACAACCTTACCATATCCGACGATGTCTTTTGAGCGCTTTTGCCATCTTCTTCTCAAGTCTTCCAAATTCGCGTTAATACAATATCGCTTGCTTAATTGGAAACGCTTATGCACAATTGAACGAATTTCAAAAATCCTTCGAAAGCAACAAAGTTTTTAACTGTGTGATTATTAACCTCAAAACAAAGGCCATTTATGTCCTCTACAGTTAATCCAGCAACATCATTAACGCCAACTACTTTTCCTCTTACACCGACATCACAACAGGGAAAAAATCCAGAGCGGAATCAAGCATTCGAAACATCAACGATCTCATCTGCTGCTCCCGCCCTATCCACGCAAGAAAAAGAGCAACAAGAATTATACAATTATAACCAAGAGTATCGGTTCTTAAGACAAGTAGTCCTACAGATCACAGGGAAGGCCGATACGTCGAATATTCGACCTGAGATGGCGCAACGGGTTGAAGTTTTCTTAAAGAGGATTG
>JAFEGF010000303.1 GCA_018240225.1 Verrucomicrobiota bacterium | reverse complement strand
TATTACCCCCAACAAACGGACGCAAAATTTGCGAAAAATTCTCAAAAAAGCGACGGAACCTAAATTCGTTAACAGTCTCTAAAGCTTTTGCAGTTGTAAATCAGTTTGTAATTTTTATAAAGACTTTTTACAATTCCTCGGAATCGACCATATTGTGTATGATCAGAGAATATACAGCAGAGTCGAAAATGGCAATCTATTCCAAAGAAAGTCTGGAGACGTTGCGGCAGAGGATCGATCTTGTCGAGGTATTAGGATCGCACCTGCAGCTGCAAAGATCGGGATCCTCTTTCAAAGCCCTATGCCCCTTTCATGAAGAGAAGTCTCCTTCCTTCATCGTCCAGCGGGGCGATAGCCATTACCATTGCTTTGGGTGCGGCGCGCATGGCGATGCGATCGCGTTTTTAATGACCCACGTCAAAATGGGATTTGTCGAAGCGATCGAGAGTTTAGCAGAAAGGTTCCAAGTCGTCCTTGAAAAAGTCGACGATCATGAGGAGCGAAAAGGCCCCAGCAAAGCTTCTTTGAAGCAAGCTCTCGAAAGGACCTCCAAGCTGTACCATTTTTTGTTGCTCCATGCGGAAGAAGCGAGGCCTGCCCTCCATTACCTCTATGAAAGGGGGCTCGATCTCGACTTCATCCGGGCCTTCGAGGTGGGATTTGCCCCGCGGCACGGCGACCTTCTCATCCGCTATTTGCATGAGCTGCAGATCGACGGGGAATGCATCGAACAGGCAGGCCTCATCTCATCCGGCCGCAAACGGGACTTCTTCATCGACCGGATCATGTTTCCTATTCGGGACGCTCTCGGCGCTGTCATCGGTTTTTCAGGCCGCAAGTACAAGGAAGAGACCTTTGGCGGCAAATACATCAACACTCCGGAAACTCCCCTGTTTAAAAAATCCCATGTCCTCTTCGGCCTTAGCTATTGCCGCCAGAGGATCGCTAAGGAAAAACACGCGATCATCGTCGAAGGGCAAGTCGATGCGCTCCAGTTGATCCATGCGGGCTTTAGCTATACGGTAGCAGGGCAAGGCACAGCTTTCGGCGAAGACCATGTCAAAGAGCTGATGAACCTCGGGATCAACCGGGTGTATCTCGCACTCGATGGCGATAAAGCTGGCCAGGAGGCTGCTGTAAAAATTGGAAATTTTTTCCAAAAGCGGGGGGTCGAAGCCTTGGTTGTCCCTCTTCCGGAAGGAAGCGATCCCGATGCACTCCTCAAAGACCGAGGACCTCCCTATTTTGAACAGCTCCTCAAAGAAAGCAAGCAGTACCTCAACTTCCTCTTCGAGCATTTTTCCAAAGGGCACGACCTCAACTCTCCTTCCCAAAAAAATGAGATCGTTGAGAAGATCACGGCGATGATCCGCAATTGGGAGCAGCCTGTCATGGTCCATGAGAGCTTGCGCAAACTTGCGGAAATCGCAAAAGTGCCTGAAGCCGCCCTTCACATCGGCAATATTTCCTTGCCCGACCTGTTCATTAAAAAAAGCGGCTCGATCCAGTTTCACGATGTCGATGCCAACCGGATCCTCGAAGCAGACCTTCTCCGCTGGTTGATCCTTGTCGGCAAGCAAGAGCCCCGCATCGTCGAACTTGCCAAGGCCAATATCCGCGATGACCACTTCTACCTCAAGAGCGCCTTGCGCCTTTTCAAAGGTTTTATGGAAGCCTATGAGAGCGGCCAGCCTTGCGATCTGCTCAGTTTAGGACAATGCGTCGAAGAAACGGATGATGCAAAGCTTCTCTCTGAGATCATGGAGCGGAAGATCAACGTCCAAAAAGGGGAGGAAGGACTTAAAGAGACCCTAAGGAAAATCCTTGTGCGCCATTGGATGGACGAACGGGAAAAGATCCGCACCCAGATCCACAGCGGCAATTTAAGCGACGATGAGGCGATCGAGCTTGCCAAGCAGTTCGATGCGATCAAGAGGAATATTCCTGAGCTGGTCCTCCCCTCATGAACCCGATCATTTTTTTCGATGCTGGCTGTCCACTGTGCTTGCGTTCCGTACGCTTTGTGCTGGATATGGATGCTGAGCAACATTTTTTATTTGCGCCGCTTCAAGGAAAAACAGCCTTGCAGAGCTTATCGCTGAAGCCCGGCAACCTGCTTGCTCAAAACTCTCTTGTCCTCCTTGAAAATCCAAACACTTCCCAGGAAAAAGTCTTCCTTCGAGCAAAAGCGATTGCGCGTATCTTATGGTTGGTCGGCGGGTGGTGGAAGCTGCTCGGCTGGCTATGCTGGATCCCTTTTGTTCCCGACCTGGCCTACCG
>JAFEGF010000302.1 GCA_018240225.1 Verrucomicrobiota bacterium | reverse complement strand
ATTTTCGTTTGAAAAATATCCCTCTCTTTCCTAAGATTGGATCCACATATTGAATAAACCTTTTTTGCTACTAAAAATCAGGAAATGCATTCATGCCAAGCGTAAAAGTCAGAACAGGCGAGCCCATTGATAAGGCCTTGAGAGCTCTCAAAAAGAAGCTTGATAAAGAAGGGATCATGAAATCAGCAAAAGCACACCGCTTTTACGATAAACCTTCTGTAAAAAGCCGCGCTAAATCTAAAGCAGCCCTCAAGTACAAAAAATCAAAACCAAAAAGTTTTGGCTATTAATTCTTAAGAAATGCTACCGAATGCTCAATAAGAGGCAACGGTAGCATTTTTATTTTTAGCACTCCCGCTTTACGATTGCTAAAATCGTCTTGTTTAAAACATGCCCTCCTGCTATCGTTAAGATATCTATAACACCTACTTTTATAACTTATGAGCGACTATTACGAAGTATTAGGCATTGCGCGCGGCGCAAGCCAAGATGAGATAAAAAAGGCTTATCGCAAAAGCGCCCTTAAATACCATCCCGACCGGAACCAAGGGGATGCTCAAGCCGAAAAAAAATTCAAAGAGATCTCAGAAGCCTACGAAGTCCTCAGCGATGAAAAGAAAAGGCAGATCTACGATCAATATGGAGCTGACGCTTTGCGCGGCGGCGGCATGGGCGGCGGATCTGGCGGGCCCGGCGGATTCTCTTCCATGGAAGAAGCTCTGCGTACCTTTATGGGAGCCTTTGGCGGCGGCGGAGGCGGGGGCATGGGTTCGGGCGGCGACTCGATATTCGATTCTTTCTTCGGGTTCGACAGCGAAGCAGAATCTGCCGCACAGCAAGGCGCCAGCAAGAAAATGAACCTGACCATCTCTTTTGACGAGGCGATGAAAGGCGTCGAAAAAGAGGTCCTGCTCAATAATTTTGTCCACTGCTCGACATGCGATGGAAGAGGCGCAAAGTCGGCTGCTGGTATTAAGAAATGCTCTCGCTGCCGAGGCTCGGGCCAAGTCCATCAAAGCCGCGGTTTCTTCAGCATGACAAGCGTCTGTCCGCAATGCTACGGCAAAGGAAAAATGATCTCCGATCCTTGCGGCGATTGCCACGGTTCGGGCCGAGTTAAGAAAAAAGAACCTCTCATAATTAAGATCCCTGCAGGAATTGATACTGGGATGCGTTTAAGGATGTCTGGCCACGGCGACGTCGGAGAGCAAGGCGGTCCTCCAGGAGACCTGTATATTTTCATCTCAGTTGAGCCGCATTCGATCTTTCAGCGGGAAGGCGATGACATCATTGTCGAACTGCCGATCGGATTTTCAGAAGCTGCCCTTGGCTGCAAGAAAGAACTGCCAACACCTCTTGGCAGCACATGCCGCATCACCATTCCTGAGGGAACCCAGCATGGAAAAGTCTTACGCGTTAAAAGCGAAGGAGCGCCCAATGTCCACGGCCATGGCAAAGGAGACCTTTTGATCAAGATCATCGTGGAAACCCCTGTAGGCCTTACGGAAAAGCAAAAAGAGCTTCTGCGTGAGTTTGGCGAAACGGAAGGCGACCACAACTCTCCGCGCAAGCGCAGCTTTTTTGATAAATTGAAGGTTTTTTTTTCTCTCTAGTTAAGTCTCTATGGACTTCGATCCCTGCTAAGTATCCGCAAGATCGAAGTTCTAGAGGACTGCAAAAAGGATAGAGCGAATTGCAAAATTCGCTCGATCAATCTTCACGGCTGGACGATGAGCACAATTTTTCCACAGTGCTGGCTTGATTCCATTAACTTATGCGCATCTGCGGCATTGGCAAGCGGAAATGTCGCCGTGACGACCGGTTTTAAAGTCCGTTTTTCAAAAAGGGGCCAAACGCTGCTCAGCAGCTCTTGAGCGATTTTTGCTTTTGCTGCTGAAGATTGCGCTCTTAACGTTGATCCTAGAACCGTTAACCGCTTGAACATTAAGCGGCTTAAATCAAGGATCGCAGCCCCTCCTCGCATGCGTGCAACCTGGATAAGGCGCCCCTCCTCTTTTAGAAGAAGAAAGTTCTTCTCAAAATACTCCCCGCCTACCATGTCAAGGACGAGATCTACCCCTTTATCCTTTAACACTGTGAAAAAGTCCTGCTCTTTGTAGTTGATGATCTCATCGGCCATCAGAGACTTGCAAAACGCCATTTTATCAGCATTGCCAACGGTGGTTGCAACATGACCGCCGAACGCCTTGGCAAGTTGAATTGCGCACGAGCCAATGCCGCTGGAACCTCCATGGACCAAAATCGACTCTCCAGATTTAAACCGTCC
>JAFEGF010000301.1 GCA_018240225.1 Verrucomicrobiota bacterium | reverse complement strand
GGGACGCCCCACATTTCGTTATAGGTCAGTTTAGAGGAGATCTTTTCAATGTTGAAGCCTTGGGTGCGGCAGCAAAAGGCAAGTCCTGCCCCTAAGATGACAAGGGGGAGCATCATGACTAAAAAGAGGGATTTGCTGCTCTTTTGCTTTTTCTTCATGGAGGTGAAGGGCCTAAAAAAGGTGTAATTTGGGATGCGCGAAAAAGATAACAAAATAATAAAGCAAATGCAATGGAATTAATTTTTTCTAGAAGAGAAAAAAACCTATTGCTAATTTTGGGGCTTGTCGCTGATGAACTTCTCTGGATTTTCAGCTAATGTGATCTTGCATCCGTCGCTGCACAGGTTGTATTCCGTGCCGTTATGGACATAGGAGGCGACTCCATTAATCGGTTTTCCGGATACAGGGCAGTTTGTATTGCCGGCATTGGTGGGAGTTTTTTCAATGGCATTCTCGACCTCGTCTGCATAAGTTAGCGCGCTGCAGGATAGGAACAGAATAAATAGCATTGCTTTCTTCATAAAACTCCTTAAGTTTGAACAGGCCCTAACAAGACTCTATAGCAACCAGGGAATTTTTTTCTATATGCAAGAGCAGACTTCCTGTAGGATAGTTCTAAGAGACTGTTAACGAATTTAGTTTCTGTCGTTTTTTTGGACTTTTTCAGGAAATTTTGAGCCCGTTTGTTGGGGGGTTACCGAAACAACTTGAAAAATTGGGAATTTGGCAAGGAGGCGCCCTAAATTTGAACCAAGCTCGGTTGGCGCCGAAGCAGCTCAACTAGAATAAGTTGAGTGATGCAGGCGGGATCAAATTTAGTAGCTGTCTGACGCAGCCAAAAACCAATTTTTCATGTTGTTTCGGTATATATCAGCTTTCGTATATTACCCCCAACAAACGGACTCAAAATTTGCGAAAAATTCTCAGAAAAGCGACGAAACCTAAATCCGTTAACAGTCTCTAAAACTTAAGGAAAATCGATGACCGCTAAAATTCGAGCTCTTTCGGAGCAGACCATCAATCAGATAGCAGCTGGCGAGGTGATAGAAAATCCCTCTTCCGTTGTGAAAGAATTGGTTGAAAATAGCATCGATGCAGGCGCTGTCCGCATCGTCGTCGAAATTACAGGAGGAGGTCATCAGCTCATCCGCGTGTCTGACAATGGAGTCGGAATGGGAAAGGAAGACGCTCTACTCTGTTTGGAAAGACATGCGACATCCAAAATTAGCAAGGTGGACGATTTGTTCGTGTTGGCAACGATGGGCTTTCGAGGGGAAGCCCTGGCATCGGTTGCATCGATTGCAAAAATGCGGATTGTGACAGCGGAGGAAAATGCAACAGGGACTGAAGTTGAGGTGGAGGGAGGAAAGGTTGTCCATGTAGGCGAGGCCTCTCGAGCAAGAGGAACAACCATGGAAGTGCGCTCTCTTTTTTACAACGTCCCGGCGCGCAAAAAATTTCAAAAAACTCCAGCAGCATCTGTTGCCGATGTGACCAAAGTCGTTACGCAGCAGGCGCTGGCGCACCCTGAGATTGGATTTGAACTGATCGTCCAAGAGCAAACGGTCTTTTCCGTTCCTGCAATTGAACAGGGGAAAATGGTGGAGGGCCTCAGCCAGAGAAGTGTCGATCTCTTAGGAGGTCAATTTCAAACTGATGTGCTTAAAATGGACCTCGTACAGGGGCCTTGCAAGTTGAAGGGGGTGATCGGATCTCCTCTTGCTCATCGCCATAACCGTTCGGGACAGAACTTGTTCATTAATCGTCGGCCAGTGTCCTGTCCCTTAATTTCCTTTGCGATACGGGATGCTTACGGTACCCGCCTCCCTTCCGACCGCCACCCCATCTTTTCTTTGCATTTGGAAATACCTTCCTACCTTGTGGACGTCAATGTCCATCCGCAAAAAAAAGAAGTGCGACTTCGCGATGAGAGAGGTTTGCGCGAGAGCATTCAGACAGCTGTCCATTTGGCTTTGCAGCACAAAGAAGGAACTTTGCAAATCCAGGAACAGGGTGAGAAGTTTGCAAAATTTCTGCATGCTCCCAGCCTTGAGCATGGGCGAAAAGATGTTAATTCGGTCTTCCCAGCGGGCCTTGAGGGTTTTTCTGCAGCAGATAGGCAATTCCTATGCGAAGAACCAGGATATCGTTCTGCTTCCGTATTTGAGTCAAAAGACCTTCCGGATTCTCTTTTCCGCAAGGAAAACAGTTCCGTTGGCCAAGAAGAGAAGCTTCCGATCGCGCTTTCATTCCAAACCATTGGAACATTCTCCCATTATTTAATCGTAGAGCCCAATGCAGAGCTTACAGGCTGCGGCACCTCATCAG
>JAFEGF010000300.1 GCA_018240225.1 Verrucomicrobiota bacterium | reverse complement strand
GCCCTTCAATGTGGTTTGATTATTAATGATGTGTGCGTATAATCAAAAAATCAATGGCTGGAGTCCGTATGAAAAAACACTGGCTTTTCTTATTAACTGCATGCACAGCTTTCCAACCGATTATTTATTCCGCCGACATGGGGAATTCCGTTGAAGAGAGCTTGTCCTTAAGAAGGATCGCTGAGTATTGGAAAGAAGGGGAGTTTGCCACAGTTAAAACACAGATCAAATCTTTTCTTGCAGAGCACCCCCAAAGTCCCTATGCCGATTCCCTTTATGCCATGCTGGGAGACCTCTATTTTAAAGAGAAGAACTACGCTGAGGCATTGAACGCCTACGAATTGATCTCTCAAGAACCTTTTCTTCAAAAGACCCAGTTCAACCACCTCTACTGCCTCTACGACCAAGGGATGTACCAAGATGTGGCCACGTGCGCCGAAGTCTTTCTTAAGGACGCGAAAAGCTCTAAAGGGCAGGAGAACACAGCCCGTTTTCAACTGGCCGACTCCCTTTTTCGTTTAGGCAAAGCGACCGATCATCCTTCCGCAAAGGAAGACCTATACAACCAAGCGCTTTCCCATTTTAAGGTCCTTGCCCAGACCGATTATGCAGAGCAGACGATCTACCCTCTTGCCATCATCTACTCCTACTTAAAAGAGAATGCCCGCGCAGCTGCACTTTTTGAAAAGCTGGCAGCGCAACATCCTGAACAGCGGGAGGCCTTTTTGTTTCAAGCGGCTTCGCTCCTCCTTGCTGTCGATAAAAATGCCGCAATTGAGATCTATGGCAAGATCTACCCTTTAAATGGCCCCCATGCAGCAGATGCGGCATTTAACCAAATTCAGCTGCTTTTTGAACAAAAACGTTACCGCGACCTTCTTCTGACGCAAGACAAAGCTCTCAAGCACATCCCCTTGGACCAATTGAACATTCTGCGCTACTACATCGGGAAAAGTTTGGTCTGCTTGAAGGATTACCAGCATGCCGTCCCCCATCTCGTCCAATTCGTCGAAGGAAAGTCTCAAGATCCCCATTTAGTGAAAAACGCCTACTTGAGCCTGGTCGTCTGCGCAAAAGAAACTCACGATATGCCCCTTTTTGATAAAAGCCTTAAAAGCCTGCGCACTGCATTCCCTAATGAGAAAGAGACCGCGCAAGCGCTGCTTTTGCATGTCCAAATTTGCAAAGACAAGCAAGACTTCAAACGCGCCCAACAAGATTTGCTCGTCCTTGCTTCAGAATTTCCAGATCATTCTGACCGAGAAGCTATCCTTTACGACCATGCGCTTTTATATTCCCAATCCCAGCAATGGACAGAAGGCGTAAAGGCCTTTAGGGATTTCCTGGCCGCATATCCATCGAGCTCTAAAAAGCCGAGCGCTTACCGCCATTTGATCATGGCCCAACTCGAAGATTCAAAATCTGCTTCCCCTGAAACTATAGCGGTCAAAAAGGAGCAGATCATTGAGACCCTAGTGATCACCCTTGGAGAGAAAAACATCTTCTCGCCTGTTGAAAAAAAACAGATGCGGTTCCTCCTTGGAAAGACGATGTATGAGATCGGCCAATATAAAGATGCAATTGCGGAAATGGAAGACTTCGTCCGCGATTATCCCTCCGATCCTTTTTGCGGAAAAGCGCATTTGATCATGGCCCATTGCTTCACGAAAGACGGTCTTGATCCGCGTCTATTTACTTTGCATGCGGAAAAAGCCCTTGCGCTTGATAAAGATACGCCTAAAGCCCTGCATCTGCAGCTTTATAACGCCTATCTTCTCCTTGCTGAAAAGAGCCGTGCCGATGAGAAGCCGTTGTTAGTCGAGCAAGCTGCCGACCACCTTTTTCACTCATTAGAACAAGGCGTAAAGAATGAAAATCGCACCTGGCTCGCCAACTATTATTTTAATCGGTATGAGCACTCAGCGTCGGAAAATCAGACATTCTATCTTGACCGGGCAATTTCTGTTCTCGAGAATGTGCTTGGCTGCCGCAAAAACCGATTCACTTTAGCCCTTTCTTCAGGAAAACTCGAAGCGGAAGCCGAGGCGATCAAACTCAGCCAGTTATACTCCGATGCATCCCGCTTCTCAGATGCTATAGCCCTCCTTAATGAGCTGAACAGGGAGTATGAGGGAAGTCCCGACTTTAATTGGAATTACCGGCGCCTGGCCCTTTTTGAGTTAGGACAAAACTATGAGCAGATCGGCGATGTTCCCGAAGCGATCCGGACTTACGATTCCTTGATCGCAACCGCCACGCACGCCCACTCTTATTTTGGAATCGCTGCACGCCTTAAAAGGGCCCAGCTCGAATACGCGCAGCTTCCCTCCAA
>JAFEGF010000299.1 GCA_018240225.1 Verrucomicrobiota bacterium | reverse complement strand
GGCGCCGTTTGATCCGGACGCCTACATTCTTAAAACAATGCATTGGGCTGAAAAAGTCCTTCAACCCAATGCCCATTAAACCACAGCTTAAACAGCCTTAGTAAGGCAACGAGCAGTATAGCTCGTATATAATTGTCTATCCATTAAATCTTTAAGCACATAGACTCTTTCTCTTTTTTTCGGAGAATAGCTATGTTGCAACGATTATTTACAGCTCTTTTGTTCTGTTCTTTTACCGCACTACCTTTTTCACAGCTGCAAGCTGTTTCAGAAAAGCCCGATCTCATGCGTCAAGAAATTCAACATGTGGTCGTTCTCGTGCTAGAAAATAGATCATTTGATAGCGTGCTAGGATGGCTCTATAGTCATACAGATCATCCTCATTTTATCCCGTTTCAAATCGCGCTTCCTTTTCAAGGTCTTTCTGATGTGCAGCTAGAATCGTGGACCAACTTGCTGAAAAACACTTCGGGAGAACTCGTCTATTCTTGCTCTCCGATCCAAGGCACTCCTTCCACAGCTGGCAAAAAATTGATCAATTCGCCAAGCCAAGATCCTAACGAGCCCTTTGATCATGTTACCAACCAAATCTTTGGATATGGCGGAGGAACAAAGGCGACAATGCTCGGATTCCTTCAAGATTTTGCCTCCCTCTGGAATGAATGTCAGTGGACCGAGTGTAAAACAGATATTTGCGCAGTGATGGAAACGTACACTTCAGAGCAGTTGCCTGTACTTTATGGCTTGGCGCGTCATTACGCAGTTAGCGACCTATGGTTTTCTTCGGTACCCACGCAAACCAACCCAAACAGGGCCTTTTTAGCCTGTGGCACTTCAGAAGGACAAGTGATCAATGGGTGGTTTGGCAAGAGCGTTTTTCAAGCCGATACCATCTGGAATCGGCTGGAAGAAGAGGCTCCCGGCACATCATGGACAATTTTTTGGCAGACAGATATGTTGCCTTTTCTATTTCCTGGTCCTTTTACCGATGCCCGCACATTTACTGCAATGAGCCGTATCCCCCATTTAGAAGACCATTACCAACGATTCGACCTATTTCACGAGCTTGCAAGGCAAGGGAAGTTGCCAGAATTTAGTTTTATCGAACCACAATGGACCTTTTGCGAAGCGATAGAATTAGCACAGCTCAAAGAGACTTATCCCAATTTTCAGATGCTCGCCGGCATTCAAGGCAACGATATGCACCCTCCTGGAGATGTTCGAACAGCCGAAAATTTATTGGCCAATATTTACACGAGCTTGATCGCCAATACAGAAGCATGGAACAAAACTCTTCTCGTGATCTTATTTGACGAGCATGGAGGGTTATTTGATCATATTCCTCCACCAGCTTCGATCGCACCTGACGACCACTTTGAGCATGGATTTGCATTTGATCGCTATGGCGTGCGGATTCCTGCTCTATTTATTTCTCCACGCATCCAACAAAATACAGTGATTCGATCTGATTTATCGGTTCCATTCGACCATACTTCGCTTCTCTCTACTCTCTTGAAATGGAAACAGGTCGATCCTGCCCAATGGAATATGGGAAAAAGAGTCGCGATTGCGCCGACCTTTGAAAGAGTTGTAACAGAAACAACCCCTCGCCGCGATCCAATGATTTCTCCATCTAGCTTTTTACCACCGCAAGGAGGGGAGCTGATGATGGGAGAGCCCATCGTGCTCAAAGACCAAAAAGGGCTCTATCTTTCCATCGACGAGTGCCGCTATGCGAAGGTTGACGTTGCAAATAATCATGTACGCCTAATGTGTTTGCCAAACGGGGGAACACTGACTCACGGCTCGTTCGTTCTCCTTACAATCCATGATCCATCCCTTGCGGCGGATAACTATGTTTTGGATAGCTGCTCATTGATGGGATATTGTTGGTACAACCAAAATACTCATTCGCCTGGGCAGTGGTGGACGATTAAAAGTGTTGATTTTCCCTATCTAGGATATGAAATTAAAAGCGGAGACCGAATCTATCTAGAATCGCACATCTATCTCGATCCACTTTGTTTTGTCCCCTGCAGACTCGCTCCTTCTGCATGGAGCAGCTTAGATGGACTTGTCACAATGAAAGCCATTACCGATGAAGAATTTAATGACTGCATCTGGACTATTGAAAGCTTGGCTCCAATTCCCAAATCCTGAAAATGATGGCTTGATCGAACCGATCCGAGCCTTGCAAAAGCAAAAGGAGATCGACCCTGCGCTTGATCCTCAAATGATCATCGTGTTCTTAGTCAGTCTTGTCGAAGGGGCATTAACGCAGAATTGCGGATGGGAAAAGTCGGCGCCGTTTGATCCGGACGCCTACATTCTTAAAACAATG
>JAFEGF010000002.1 GCA_018240225.1 Verrucomicrobiota bacterium | reverse complement strand
AAGATCGCGAAAAGACTCCAAAGACCGAAAGTGGAGTTATAAAACAGCTTCTTAGGCGCGTTGCGAGATAGGTGATATGCAAGAGTCTTGTTGCCCCATAGACTGGCTGCGAAGCGCAATCTACTGCGCTTTAATCCTTGCCCAGGTCTAAAGGACCTGCGGTTCGTCGTAAATCTTGTATCTTGTACTTCTCGCTCAGTCTATAGGGCAAGGTAGGCAACAAGTTGGGTTATTAACGAGGATGGACAATCCCAATTTCATCTAAGAACAAGATCAGGCCGGGATAGGTGAAATTTCCGCCGTCGATGACGGCAAATCCCTCAGGTTCCTCTGACACTAGCGGACTCAATTTTTCGAGGTCGAATCTATTGCTTGCCCAGCTCAAGATCTGGTTGCGCAACCCCTTATGGTTGCCATGGTAAGTTCTGAGGTCGTTTAATAGGTATTCCATAGGTTTGTATTCTTCCCAGAACTTTGTCCTAACTAGGGATATTTTACCGGAAAGATCGTGGACAAGTCCTGAAAATCGAGCGCCGGATTCATAGATCTCTCCATTCTGTCCAACCTCTTGCGCAATGAGTTTTGCGACGTCCCTTTCGATATCTGTTGCATGCTCTTCTCGCGGGAGTTCTTTGGCAATGATCTGTTTCAAAAGGCTGTTCCGATATTTGCAAAGGGCAAGGGCGGTAAACTGGAGCAGTTTCATTTGATTGCCGTTTGAGTTTTGGCCAAGATCGCCTTCTGCGACAATCTCGAGCACCAATGTTTCCAGTTGCGAGAGCATTTGATCGACACAATCTGAATCGGCATCGATAATGCCATAGTATGCTCTACGGAACTGTTCCTTTAATATTGTTTCCTGGTTGCTGCCAATGGATGCTTTTGGACGCTGGGCGGTGAAATAGGAGGCCAAAAGGCCCATCAACCGGTTGGCAACTGCAGTGTGTGCGTCTTCCGCTTGCTCATCAAGATGCCTACTAATGATTTCTTCAAATTGCGCTCTGCTAGGTTCTGCGAATGGAATCCCAGCCCAGTCGATAAAGCTGGACAGTTCCACTAAGGAGTATTCGGTATTCCCATCAGTATATTGCTTCACTAATTGGTCTAGGTCAAAACTTAGGACTTTTGAACTTAAAGAGAATTGTTGGATTAAAGCGCGGAAGGGATTGTGATTGCTTTGGGCAAGTGATTGTAGGGAATACAGCCGTTTTAGAACATCAGAATCAATTTCTGAGAAATCTTCGGATGGCTGGCTGGAGGATGCTGAACAAGATTGAAAGATATCGATTTTTGGCGGAGAGCTCCTTTGAACTAGCCGCTCCAATACGGAATGCTCGAAGGATGGGTTATAGGCAAGATAGAGATGGGTGAGTGCCTGCAAATCGACGATCGATGAAGGCAGCACAGTAAAGTTGCAGCGGTCCAACTTAAGAATTTTCAGACTGGCTAATTGGCCGATCGAATCGGGGAGCAGGCTGAGGTTAGGGTTTCGGGAAAGGTCTAAGTGGACAAGAGATCTTAAGGCTCTCAATGAATCAGGAAGAATAATGAGATTGCAATCGGAGGCCCTGAGCTCTTGAAGCCTTGAGACAAACGGCTCGAGATGAAAGATGTCCGGTAAAGAATAGAAGACGGCATCGCTTAAGTCTAAGACCGTTTGGCGAGGATTATTGATAAAATGGACGATCGCTTCTTTTGCATGGGGATCAGGGTTCCAGCAGCTCCATTCATTAAACCATTCGTTGATCAATGTATCCATTTCAATAGAGAGGTGTCCTAAATGTTCGTCAAGGATGCTCAAAACCTGGAAAGCGTAAACACTGTCGAATTTTGGGATATCCAGAAGGTCCTCAAGTTCGGTTTTGATTTGCCCATTGCCAGTTCTGATTTGATCTGCAAAATGATCCACGATCCTACAGATAGCTTGGCGTAGCGCCGGGATCGAATCAAGCGCGTGGGTTTCGCCGAAATGAGCTTCTGGAGGGCGCTCGGCAATGTCCCAGATATTCCAAAAAAGGGTTTGCTTCAGATCATTGGGAAGAGAGCGGATCGTTTCAGCGGCCTCTTCCTGGCTGCTTCCTTCTTCGAGAAGGAGCAAACTGAGAAGCTTTCCATAGGGAGTTCGATCATGATAAAAAGAAAAGGCGGGTCGATCTGCTACAAGAGAGAGCTCCTGCAATAATTGTCCGGTTAAATGGCCGTTGTATGCATAGGCGATGTGCCGTCGATCAGGACTTGCCAGTTGAGTGTAGGCATCCCGTGCAATATTGGTAATAGCTCTTAGAAGGATGGCGCGGTTATCGAGAACATGGATTTCGCCATAGTTGCTTTCTGGAGGCCGGTGATTGAGGTTCCATACATTCCAAAAGAGCTTATCCCTGACTTCTTTCGGCAGTGCATTGATCTGTTCGCGGCTCTCTGAAATGGAATCGGAGCTTGAATGTGCAAAAAGCTCATAAAGCATAGGGTAGGGGTTATTAAAACTGGAAGTCTGAGTTAAACTGCTTGGAGTGGAGAATGTCGACATAGAAGAAACTCGAGTAAAAGATTTTGTTTTGCAAGTTTTTAATGTGTAATGTAATAACAGTCTATCATAAATATGAGATAAATTAAATGTGTAAATATTTTATTATTATAAATTTAATTTTTTAATAACTGCGTGATGTATATCCAATAATAATCTGGTCTCGGCAAGAACAGGATTATGAGGAAGATTAATAACCCAGCTGGTCCTCTAGCTTTTGACTAAAGAGGTTAAGAGACGTTCTCTGAATTAGAATAATTTGATTTTTGATGGATTTTTTGAGTCATTTGCATGTTGTTGTGAAGCACATAGTTAAATTAACTAGGGCAGACAACAACATGCAAATGGCTCAAAAAAGGCGCGAAAAGCAAACTGCTCTAATTCAGAGAACGTCTCTAAGCGAGGAGTACAAGAAGATACAGGTTTAAGGGGAGAGCAAGTCGGGTTTATCGAGTTTCAGTCTGCAATTCCTTCAAAAAAGGATATTTTTTTAAATGATTAACAATCAATATATTATGTCTAATGGAAGGGGCAAAACGCAAAAAGTGTTTTGACAAATATTCATGTAACGGTGTACAATTACAAGAAAAGAGAGTGAGTGTATGCACAACGAGTCGGCCGTAGAAGATGGTTGGCGGGGCTTTAAAGAGCTTTGCCGCGCTGCTGTAGGTGAAGGGAATCTCGATGCTTTGCTGGAGTTCTTTCTGACATTAGAAGAGCAAGAAGACCTGGCACTGAGGTTTCAGCTGATCAAGGCGCTGCTGGAGGAGAAATTGCCTCAGCGGGAGATTGCCAAAGACCTTCAGATCAGCATTTCGAAGATCACGCGCGGCTCGAATGCACTCAAGACAATCAAACCGGTCTTTAGGGAGTTTCTACAAACACGAATGTAGCTCCCGATGATCAATGGGAGTTAATCGATGTTTAAACAACTAGCCTTGGAAGACTTTCTAAAGCTGTCTACAACACGCAAGCGTGTCGCTGTCTATCGCGAATTTCCATGCGATGATCTGACCCCCTACGTCTGTTTTGAAATGGTCCGTAGGCAAGGCCCTGGCTGTGCTCTTCTCGAATCGGCAATCAAAGATAAGGAAGTTGGCCGATATTCCTTGATCGCTTTCGATCCGATCGGAAGTATGCGGGTCGATAAAAATCATTCCCGTTTTCGTTCCAATGGATCTGATAAGGATCTGAAGGGGCCAGCGCTTGAAAGCTTGCGCGATTTGCTAGCTGAGATGCGTTGCGCTGCCGACCCCAACCTACCGCCGTTGGTCGGAGGCGCTGTCGGATTCTTATCGTACGACGCCGTCCGTCATTTCGAAGTTATTCCTGATCGCCACCCGCAAGGTTCCGTTCCCGATTTCCTTTTTGATTTTCATCGCACTTACATCGCTTTCGATCATATTAAAGGGTCGATTACGATCTCTATTGTCGTCGACGGCGGAGGTTCTGAGCAAACCTATGCCAAAGCTATGGAAGAGATCGTCTCGCTCAAAGCTAAGCTTTCTCAGCCGGTAAGCCGTGAGAAAAGAACATCAGCAGCTCCTTCTGTATTTAAGGATGAGATGAGCGATGAGTCGTTCTGCGAAAAAGTGAAGAAAGCAAAAGATTATATCGCCCAAGGCGATGCGTTCCAGATCGTGGTCTCGCGATCGTTCCAAAAGAGTTTTTCTGGTTCCTTGTTCGATGTCTACCGCGCTTTGCGGATGGCCAATCCCTCTCCGTTTATGTTTTATATCGAAACGGAAGATCTCGCTGTTGCCGGAGCATCTCCAGAGCGGTTGATCAAGCTTGAAAAGGGTAAAGTCCAGACGATGCCGATCGCCGGCACAAGGCCTCGCTGCCAGGAGAAGGACGACGCGGTGGCGCAAGATTTGCTTGCCGATCCGAAAGAAGATGCTGAGCACATGATGCTTGTCGACTTAGGTCGCAACGATCTCGGCGCTATAGCTGAAGTAGGATCTGTCCAAGTCAAGGAGTTAAAAACTGTGCGTCATTTTGCGCATGTGACCCATCTGGTCAGCATTTTAGAAGCTGACTTAAGATCTGGGCTCGACGCGCTCGATGCTTTAAAAGCGGCGTTCCCAGCGGGCACTTTAAGCGGCGCTCCAAAGATCCGTGCGATGGAGATCATCGATGAGCTGGAAGAATCGCGCAGGGGCCTTTACGGCGGCGCAGTATGCACGATCGATAACAACGGAGAAATGGACAGCTGCATCGCTATCCGGATGGCCGTATTGCAAGATGGGATCATTACTGTAAGGGCCGGAGCCGGAGTCGTCTTTGATTCCGATCCGATGAAAGAAGCGGAAGAAACGCGGCACAAGGCCAAAGGGGTTCTTGAGGCGATCCGCATGGTCGAGGAGGGCGTTCTATGATTTTACTGATCGATAACTACGATAGCTTTACGTACAACCTGTACCAATTGATCTCGATGCAGCACCAAGATGTCAAAGTCATGCGCAACGATCAGATCACTTTGGACGAAATTGAAAAACTTGCACCTGAGGCAATTGTGATCTCTCCGGGGCCGGGCCGCCCTGAAGACGCAGGGATCTGCGTCGAGCTGATCCGAAGGTTTGCGCCGAAGATCCCGATCTTAGGGGTTTGCCTCGGTCATCAGGCTATCGGGATCGCGTTCGGCGGCAATGTTGTACGAGCGCCGCAAATCGTCCATGGGAAAAAGACTCCGGTCTTTCATTCCCGCAAAGGCCTATTTGAAAAAGTCAACCTTCCCTTCCAAGCGGGAAGATACCATTCTCTTGTCGTCGACAAGCAAAGCTTGCCTAAAGATTTGCGGATCGACGCAGAAACACCTGATGGTTTGATTATGGGGATCAAGCATCATTCCTACCCATGTTTTGGCATCCAATTCCACCCTGAGTCGATTTTAACGGAGCAAGGCGCAATCCTCCTCGCCAACTTCGTCAAGATCGCCAAGCAGCAGGTGGCGTCATGCTAAACCAGGTCCTTGAAAAGCTGCTTAACTCCCAGAATTTAACGTTTACGGAAAGCAGGCTTGCGATCGATGAGATTTTAACGGATGCAGATCCCCATCAGACAGCAGCTTTTCTTGCTTTAATGCGAGCAAAAGGCGAATCGGTAGAAGAACTTAGCGGCGTAATTGCAGCTATGCGCTCCTGCATGACGCCTGTGCCTCTCTCATGTCCCGTCCTGGACATTGTCGGAACGGGTGGCGATGGCGCTCATACAGTCAATATTTCGACGGGAGCTGCTATTTTAGCAGCTGCATGCGGCGTCAAAGTTGCCAAGCATGGAAATAGAAGCGTTTCCAGCCAATCCGGTTCTGCGGACGTCTTGGAAGCCCTCGGAATAGAAATTCATAAGAAACCGGACGAGATCAAGGCTTTGATCGAAGAGATAGGGATCAGCTTTATCTTTGCTCCCGATTACCATCCTGCAATGCTTAAGATCAAAGAGGTCCGCAAAAGGCTGAAGGTCCGCACTCTGTTCAATCTGATCGGCCCTCTGCTCAATCCTGCAAGTCCAGATTACCTCATGATCGGAGTTGCCGATCCCCAGCTCCTCAAAACAATGGCGCAGATCCTCTTGAGCCAAAAGGTAAAACGGGCCCTTGTTTTTCATGGAGCGGGCCTCGATGAGCTCACAACGATCGGTCCAGCAGAGATCCTCGAAGTTTCTGAAGAGGGGATCAAGGCGTTCCATCTCGATCCACAAGAGCTAGGCTTTGCGCCATGCGCCGTCGATGACCTTAAAGGTGCAGATGCTATGACGAATGCTCAGCTTCTCATCGATGTCCTAAAAGGAAAAGCCGGTCCGATTGCCGATACACTGATCCTCAATGCAGCAGTAGCTGTCTATCTGTATGGGATTGCGCCGACCGTGAAGCAAGCGGTCCAAATTGTGAAAGAATGCATCCAGAACAACAAAGCGATCGAACAACTCAATTTATGGAGACAATCATGAGCGGCTACCTCGAAGCGATCATTGAGCGAAAAAAAGAGGAAGTGAAAGATCTGCAGCAGCCCAAACGGCTCCATGAGGTCCTAAAAGGAGAGCAGCTAACGGTCATTGCTGAAATTAAGCGGAAGTCCCCATCGAAAGGCTCGCTTGCCCCGATTGCCGATCCGGTTGCTTTAGCAGGGCAATATATCGAAGCTGGCGCCCAGGCCCTTTCGATCTTGACGGATGAAGTAGGATTTGGAGGAAGCTTGGCCGATCTGCAGGAAGTTGCCAATGCGTTTCCTGCGATTCCGATCCTGCGCAAAGATTTTATTGTCGATATCCGGCAGATCAAGCAGACCGCCCGTTCCGGGGCGACCGCAGTTCTGCTGATCGTCGCTGCGCTTCAAGAGAAGCTGCCTGAGTTTCTCGAAGAAGCAAAGCGGTATCAGCTCGATCCGGTCGTCGAGGTGCATGATTTGGAAGAGCTTGAACTGGCGTTAAAGAGCGGATCTGCGATCATCGGTGTCAACAATCGCAATTTGTCGAGCTTTCAAGTCGATTTAGAGACATCGGTCGAGTTATCGGCCCGCATCCCTCAAAACTGCATTAAAATTGCAGAATCGGGGATCCGGTCTTCTGCCGATGCAGAGAAAATGAGAAAAGCTGGCTTTGATGCCGTGCTGGTCGGCGAGGCGTTGGTGACAGCGCAAGATCCAAAGAAGTTGATCCTGGAGTTTGGGCGATGCCGTTAATTAAGATCTGCGGGATCAAAGACCCTGCAACAGCTCAATTTTCTGCAGAATGCGGCGCTGACTACATTGGGATTGTATTCGCTCCCTCTTCAAAGCGCTTTGTCTCTCTGCCCCTAGCTAAAATGATTGCAGAAGCTGCACAAAAAGCCGGCGCTATCCCTGTCGGCGTCTTTGTGAACATGGACGCTCAGGAGATTATCGCAATGGCTGACAAGACCGGAATCCGATACGTCCAGGCTTACGGTTTAACAGAGGAGCTTCCTCAGCAGTATTGCCGGTTTTATGTGAACGAAAGAGAGCGGGTCATCCAAAGGCCTTCCGACTTCATTTTAATGGAAACAGCAGAGCCCGGAACGGGCAAAACATTTAATTGGGACAAGTTTGTCCCGCCGATGTCAGCTTGGTTTATAGCGGGCGGCTTAAAGTTCAGCAATGTCGGTGAAGCGATTTCCCGCTTTAAGCCGACAGGCGTCGACGTATCGAGCGGCGTTGAGACAGATGGAAATAAAGATCGGGAAAAAATACGGGCATTTATCGAAAAGGTCAAAACCTATGAGTAAGAACTACGGAGAATTCGGCGGAGTCTATATCCCAGAAATTTTAATGAACCCATTGCTTCAGCTCGAACAAGCTTGGGAGAAGGTCCGCGCATGTCCTGAATTTGGACAAGAGCTCGCTGAGATTTTAACGAATTATGCCGGCAGGGCGACACCGCTTACCGAAGTCAAACAATTTTCGAAGGCGATCAACGGTCCGCGCATTTTCCTGAAGCGGGAAGACCTGCTTCATACAGGAGCCCATAAGCTCAATAATGCCCTTGGCCAATGCCTTTTAGCAAAAAAGATGGGAAAGAAGAAGATCATTGCGGAAACGGGAGCTGGCCAGCATGGCGTCGCTACAGCGACAGCTTGCGCCTTCCTTGGTCTGGAATGTGTTGTCTACATGGGAAAAGTCGATATCGAACGGCAAGCTCCGAATGTGATGCGGATGAAGCTGCTTGGCGCTAGCGTCGTCAGTGTGGAAAGCGGGACGATGACCCTCAAGGATGCTGTCAACGAAGCGTTGAGAGAATGGTCCTTTCATTCCGATGATACCCATTATTGCTTAGGGTCTGCACTCGGCCCGTATCCTTATCCTGAAATGGTCTCTCAATTCCAATCGGTGATCGGCAAAGAGGCCAAAGAACAGATCCGTTCCCGTGTTGGAAAAGATCCCGACTTAGTCGTTGCTTGCGTCGGAGGCGGTTCGAATGCCATCGGCATTTTTTCAGCATTTATCGACCAGCCCAAAGTCGCCCTTGTTGGCGTTGAGGCTGGAGGCAAAGGGAAAAAGCTTGGGGAGCATGCAGCCCGTTTCCAAGGTGGAACTCCGGGCGTGCTGCACGGCTGCCGCACTTACCTTCTCCAAGATGAGAATGGACAAGTCTGCCATACCCATTCGATATCAGCGGGGCTTGATTATCCTGCTGTCGGCCCGCAGCATGCGCAGCTGTTTGCATCGGGGCGCGTCCAATATACATCGGTCAATGACGAAGAAGCTCTTGCAGCCTTTAAATTGCTGTCGAAGACGGAAGGGATTATCCCTGCCCTCGAATCGAGCCATGCGATAGCCTATATTGTAAAAGCAGCCAAAGATCTTCCCTCTGATGCGATCGTGATCGTGAACTTGTCCGGAAGAGGGGACAAGGACCTACCTCAACTCATTGCGAAAGGTGTACTATGAACTTAAAGAAACCTCTTTTTATCGGATATTTGACATTAGGGGATGGCGGCCTAGACTATTCCCTGCAAGCTGCGCGCGCATTGATCGAAGGAGGCGTCAATCTCTTAGAGATCGGCATCCCATTTTCAGATCCTATTGCGGACGGCCCTGTCATCAGCCAAGCGATGCAGCGCTCATTGGACAAGGGGACTACAATCCATGATGCGATCCCTTTTGTTCAGGAACTAAGAAAACATACTCAGATCCCTCTTATTCTATTTAGCTATTACAACCCCTTGCTCTCTGCCGGCGAAACGTTTTTAAACGATGTGAAAAAAGCGGGGATCGACGGGATGCTGATCGTCGACCTATCTTTCGAGGGGATGAGCTCTTCAATCTTAGATCCGGTCTGCGTTGTAACGCCGACCACAAGCGATGAAAGGCTTAAAAAAATTGTTAAAACAGCCCGCGGCTTCATCTATTACGCTTGCCAAAAAGGGACGACAGGGATGCGCAAGGCGCTTCCCTACGGCATCGATAAAGAGATTGCGCGGATCAAACGGCATACCAGCCTTCCCGTCGTGATCGGGTTTGGCATCAGCAACCGAGAAATGGCAGCGGAGGCGATGTCCTTAGCTGACGGATTCGTCGTCGGATCCTACTTTGTTGCAGCGATGGCGCGCAAAGCGCCCCCACAAGAACTTAAACAGATGGCAGAAGCTATCGATCCAAGGAGACCTTTATGATCTTACTCATTAGCCCAAAAGCGCAACCTACAGATGTCCAGCAGCTGATCTCGCGGTTGGAGTGGATGGGACTGAAGGCAAATCCTGTGGAACGGGAAGGACAGATGAGCATCGCTGTCGTTGGCGGCCAAGACAAGACCGTTGATTTTTCCCAGTTTGTCAGCCTTCCGTTTGTCGAAAAGATTTTGCCATTGAACCAACCGTTTAAAATGGCCTCGCGCCAAGTCAAAAGCGAGCAAACGCAGATTCCAATCCGCGGCAAGATTATCGGCGGCAAAGAACTTGCTGTGATGGCGGGCCCTTGTTCGATCGAATCGGAAGAACAGCTTTTCTTGATTGGAAAAGCTGTTAAAGAAAACGGCGCCCATTTCTTACGCGGAGGGGCGTTTAAGCCGAGGACTTCTCCCTACTCCTTCCAAGGACTTGGAGAAAAAGGGCTGCAATACTTACAGCGCGTTGGCAAAGAGCTCGATTTGATCACGGTCTCAGAAGTGATGGACGGGGACCAGATTGAACTAGTTGCCGCCTATTCGGATGTGCTCCAGATCGGTGCGCGCAACATGCAAAACTTCACCCTGCTCAAAAAATTGGGCAGCGTGAAGAACCCGATCCTCCTTAAGCGGGGAATGTCGGCGACCTATCAGGATTTTCTTATGTCGGCCGAATACATCATCAGCGCCGGCAATCCAAACGTGATCCTTTGCGAAAGGGGGATCCGCACATACGAGACTTACAGCAGGAATACCCTTGATCTGGCAGCTGTGCCGATCTTGCGAGAGCTTTCCCATTTGCCGATCATCGTCGACCCTAGCCACGGCACAGGGATCCGCAAGATGGTTCCCCCGATGGCCCGCGCTGCGGTTGCTGCAGGGGCTGACGGGATTATGGTCGAGATCCATCCCGATCCAGACAAGGCCTTTTCCGATGCGGAACAGACCTTGAGCTTAGAGCAGTTCCAGACCATGATGGAAGACTTAAAGAAGATCGCTCCTATTGTCGATAGGGAGATCATTTAAACGGCCTTAAACTCGACTTTGTAACTTTTTAGGGCCAAAGGCCTCAGGATATTTGTCCTCTGAGGAGTTTATTTAACCGGGAAGGGGTTAGAAACCCCTTCCCGGTTAAATAAACTCCTAGTTCGACCTACAGTCGAACGTCAGTGGGCGAATGGACGAGGCAAGAGGCCATAAAAAGTTGCAAAGTCGAGGTAAAAGCAAATATCCCAAGGCATGCGGAGCAAATAGGGTTAAGATCGAGTAAAAAAATAATTGGACTGCATCCGAACTGCCGCAGCTATAAATTTCTTTAGAAAACCAATTGTCAACGCAGATGCCCGGAGAAATGGCTTACAAGGCTGACTTTTCCGGGCATCTGCATTTTGCAATTAGCTCTAAATTCTGAATTATTGATAAATTAAATTCTTTAGTAGTTGATGAGAAATAATTTTGATTTTATAGCAACCTGTTGATCATGTGTTGTGTTTGCGTTCGGTTTGTTAACTTATTAATTAAGAGGGTCTTGATATTATTATTTTTTGGATTTTTTTGAATATTTTTTGTATAATAGATATTGTTACAAAAAATAATAGGGGACTTCTAATGGCATCGGCAGTGACTAGCCTCCTCCACTCAATGCGATCGACAATCCAACCTGAATTCAGTTCAAAAGCTGACGTCCTGAAAGGTTTTGAAACACGTTTCTCCATATTTCATAATAATCAATTTATTACAGACCAGGCATTGTATCCTCGAATGCTAAAAGAACGGGTCTCTGAATGCCATAAAGAGCACTTTAGCACCGTCTTTAAAATCGAACAGCAGCGGGAAGGCCTTGCAGAGAAATTAGATGCCGTTGAGAAAGTCCGCGATCTAGTAAAGGTTCTCAATAATAGAGGGGACGAAGGACAAATCAAGTCAACGTTCAATCAAATTCCCTTCCGTTATCAACAACAGATTTATTGGACGATTTGGTTGATGAAGGGATGCCCTTTTGAAGATGATTTTGGAAAAAAGGCCCTTGAAGCGGACATCTTTCTGCTGGCCTCAAATGAACCTTTGCTGTTTTTAAGAGATGGCAATTTAGCAGAGCAATTGTTATGGCGGCTAAAAGAGGAAGTAGCCATTCTTAAACAAGAGGCCCTGGTCAAAACGTTCGAAAAGATCTCAGATCTTCTCTACCGTCCTATTAGCGATTCCGCTGCAATTATTGGTTTATTGGAAACATTGCCAAAAAACGAGCAATTATGGCTTCATTATGATGTTTATTCCTACTCAAGCGAACCTATTGAGGTGAAGGAGACAGAGGACTGGGGGAAAAAAGAGCTGTATCGCAATCTCAATGTATTAAAAGAGATCCTGATCCCTTCCCCTTATCCAAATTATTCTTCCGCTAGTTCATCTTTATCTTCTTTTTCCTCTTCATCAAACATCTTTGATCACCATTATCGCTGTCATCTTGAAACCCTTAAAAAACTGAGGACAGCCAAGGAGCTAGAGGAGTTTGAGAGGATTGCAGTCCTTTCTCAGACATTTCCAAAAGAGACAATTCATAACATCCTTGGAAGCATGTCTGCTTCTGTAAGGTCTATGGTCGAACAGGTAAAGGCTTCTGAAGGTTCCGAGGTTCCCATCGTTGAAAGTTCTAGCTCTTCTTCCATTGAAACTTTGTATGAACGCAGAGGAGCTCATATTCATCAGGATAGCACGACCTTTCGGGTATTTGCTCCAAATGCAAAAAACGTGCAGCTGCAACTGTGTCATAAGGGGGTTGTGGAACATACGATTCCACTGCAACGGAACTTCCTTGGTGAATGGGAAACTACCACTAAGCTAGCACCTGCCGGCACAACTTACCGTTATCTTGTTGAAGATGCCTCCGGAATGCTCCTCTCTCGTACGGATCCTTTCAGCTTTTCTACAGCTAAATACTTTACATTCGAAGGCACAGAACGGACAGAATCAAGAGTTGTGGATGTCGATCAGCATGAATGGAAAGACGAAGAGTGGATCAGGCAGCGTACGATGTCCGACCCGCTCCAAAAGCCTCTTTCTGTGTATGAAGCGCATGTAGAACTATGGAGGCAGCGGGATGGAAAACCTCTTTCTTATCGAGAACTTGCCCAACATTTTATCGAGTATTGCAAAGAGATGAACCTGACACATTTGCTCCTTTATGGACTTATGGACAGTACAGGGGGATGGGGATTCCATGTTCAAAACTATTTTGCTCCCAATCCCCACTTGGGCTCGACAGAAGATTTTCAAGCTTTCGTCGACGAGCTGCATCAGCATGGAATTGGTGTCCTTCTGATGTGGGTTCCATCCCATTATAAAGAAGAACCCAAAGAGTCCTCATTGGACCATTGGGATGGAACAAACCTTTATTCCGATGGCAATAGCGAATGGGACAGCCAGCTCTTTGACTTCAGCAAGCCGGAAGTGTGCGCGCTGCTCGAGTCCAGCCTCTTGTTCTGGCTGGAAAAGCTGCATTGCGATGGGATCAGCATGGATGCTGTCAGCCATGTGGTAAGCCGGAACGGCGCCCCGTATAAACCCGGGATTAAGTTTTTGCAGAATTTGATGCAAACGATCAAGGAGAGGGTTCCTGGGGCCATCATCATCGGAGAAGAAGCGACAGCTTACGAAAAGTCGACAGATCCTGTCGAAACCGGAGGATATGGATTGGATTTGGTATGGGGAGCAGACGTCGGAACGAAGATGCGGAATTTTTTAAAGGTCCCATTTAAAGATCGCCCGACTAAACACCAGACCGAGTTCATGCGATTTTTGAGCCATGTCCAAGGAAGACCAAAAATGATCATTTCCCATTCTCATGATGAAAGCGCTAATAGGAACTGGACGGAGGGCTATCCAATAGAACAAGATCGGACCCTTTACCGTGTCCAGCACAGTCCTCAGCAAAGTGAAAAATTTGCCGACATGCGCAACTTCTTCAGCTGGCAGATCCTGGCGCCTAACCGCGGCTGCATGATCCACATGGGCGACGAGTTCGGACAGCGCCGATCATGGGATGCAGGGGTTTGGACTGAGGACGTATCGATTGAGTGGCATCTTTTGGACCCATCGCGCAATGCCGATTCTGATTGGCATAAAGGGCTTCAACTCTGCGTCAGCGATCTTCTTAGGCTCTATCAAGCACGCCCAGCATTCTGGAAATCAGGGGAAGCTGGTTTTCGGCAATGCTGCGATCATCCCGAAAACAATGTCATCGCCTACGAGAGGAGCGCACCCGGAGAGAAAAGGGCCTACGTCGTCCATAATTTTTCTAATAAGGAATGGGAAAGCTACCGGATCTATTTTGGCGATGAGTCTAATATCTCAGAAATTGGTAGCTTGCACGAGGTGTTCAATTCCAACTTAAGCAAATATGGGGGATCGGACAAGCATCTTAACTCATCCGTTGTGATTACAAACGATGAAAAGTCTGGTAAGCCCCTCTATATGACGATCGCAGTGCCTCCGCTGTCGACGATGGTCTTCGAGGAATAAATTGTGCATTGAAAGATTTTGTAAGTTTGGACAGGTTGCACCATTGCCTAATCCATTTTCAATTTCAATCTTTATCCTAGGGAAAATGCTTTGTCTATCGAAGCTCAATGCTTCAACTTGACTCTTTTTTGCTGAGTCCAAATTCAAAAAACCGGACTCAGCATGGTAGCGTTTTTCCTTATCGTGGAATGGCAAAACTACGGTATATCAACTCCTGTTCTTCTACAGAATCTGCGCCTGTGATATCGATCATTGAGATCTTAGCGTCAGAAAGAAGGCGTCTGTCTCTTAATGAAACGATCCACTTGGCGACAAACTCCCCTTTTTTGGTGCCATCTTTGCTGATTTCATAGACGCCAGTGCGGATCGTTGTGAAATCCTCGTTGCGTGAAACAAAAAATTCGCAAGTAGGGTTTTCTTGGGGCTGTACAAACTTAATTGTGTATCCTGCTGCCGCAAGAGGAGCTGCAATTTTTTGCCGTAATGGCATATCTAGATAAGCCCAAGAAGAAAAAGATGCAGCACGGAGCATAAGAGCTAGGTTTTCTGAAGGAGGAAGGCGAAACTCCCTGTTTTTAATGAGATCTTCTGCTAGAGAAGATCCATCGATATGCTGATCCTTCGATAAGAAGCAAAGTGTTTCAATCAACCTCTGATAATAGATGGCGGGTCTAGCTTCTCTAGGCACTTCCGTCAAATCGATTTCAAAAGGGCTTCCATTTATTCGTATGGATACAAGCGGAAGTGGAGAAGCAGATGGAAAATAGGAGCGGTTGACTTGTTCCATTGGGATTGCTTTCAAATTATCAATGGAAATTGGGGTATGAACCTTAAACGAAGCCATTTCAATTAGACATTTTTCATAAGCAAGCCGTTCAAATATTTTTCGTTCCAAGTTAGTTGAGTGGGCATTGAACTCAAGAAACAGCCTTATTAGATAAAAATGGCAAGGTTCATCAATTGCAAGTTTTAGCTCCTCGATCAGTTCCTCTTCTAAAGAATCAAAAGCAATTTTGAACTTTTTAATATCGATAACCGAGGCCAGTTCGCTGAGGCGTTGTTGTTGTTCTTCCGTTAGAGGCTTTGTTCTTGCATAAAGAGCTTGCTGCACTTGCTCTGCAAGTGTTCTAAGGAGTATGGGAGACTGAAAGAATTTTCTCCAGGCGATCGTCCAGCTATCAACATCATCTTCTTTAGGCAATTGTCCTTTCATTTCGTTTTGAATGATGCTTGCCAAGTAGGTTGCAATAAGAACGTGTTGAGTTGCAAGATCTCGATGCATCTTATGTTCATAACCTAACAATGGAGCGCTAGAGGTCGTTGTAGGAGTTGTTTTAAAGAAGGTTGAAAGATCAATTGCCGGATCGCTCTGCGTAGCTAAATCTAAAGGACCAGCTTGAGACTTTTTGGTAAAACTTTGAATTCTGCTTATCGTTTCTGTAAAGGCATCGGTAATCTTAGGATTAGCCTTGAAGCTAATGTATAATCCTCCGCATAAATCGCCTGGTTCGGGAAGGACTAGGCGGATCAAAGAGGGGTAGAGTTGACACAGAGCTCTTTTAAAAAAAATACGGTCATATCCCAAACAAGGAACAGTGGTATTAGACTGCTGGTTATTGATTGCGTCTTTGATCTTATTGGAGATTTCAAGAAGTTTATCTAGGTAATTTGGGGTAGCGTGAAAGATTGAGGGATTAATGAATCGGTTTGAGCTGCTTGAAACCGGATCTAATGAATCGGCAGCGGAAAAGGCCAGAGGACAAGGAGTTGTTGGAAGCTTTAGGGCATCGGTGTCTGGTGAAGGTTGCTTTCTAAAAGTAATGCGAAGTGTTCCAGACTCATCTCCGAATACAAATTTAACATGCGGATAAGTCTTTAATAAAAGTTGAAAGAGTCTAATCGACTGGTTTTCAACTCGAATTGTGATGTTTTTTCCATCAGCAGATTCAAACTCTCGCAGAATACTGTCCCAAACTTTAACTATTCGACCTTGGAGTTCTGCATCATGGCAAATAGTTTGGGGAATCCAATGGTGAAAATAGCTGAGGTCTACATTTTTCAAAGGATCATTGGCTCCAGGGACAGCGCTAGCAAACATAAGTTTGCTCATTATATCTGAATTATTACTAACTTCTTTAAAAGATGCTCTTGCAGCCATTTTTCTCCATAATTTAAATGCTGGAAACATATAAGTTTTCTGGTGTTTTTTTTGCAAATGAAATTAATATTAAAATAATTAATTAAAGAATAAGATGTTTTATTTTGAAAAAAGCTCGAAGCAGTCAAAAACTGTTTTTCGAGTCATTGTAGAATAATTATATCTTTGAACAGCGATTGAGAAGAACGGCATCGGCTAGGACGATGGCCATCATGGCCTCAACGATCGGCACTGCGCGGATCGTGACGCATGGGTCATGGCGCGAGCCTTCCGGGATCTTGAACTCTTTTTCTTCGCCTTGGGTGCTGACCGTTTTTTGTGGCTTCATGATGCTGGAGGTTGGTTTAAAGGGGACTCGGAGGATCAAGGGCATGCCTGTGCTGATGCCGCCGAGGGTACCGCCTGCAAGGTTGCTGGCCTTGGTGATCTTCCCTTCATCATTGAGGATGAACTGGTCGTTGTGTTCCGAACCTTTCATGCGGGCGGCTGCAAAGCCCGATCCGATCTCGAACCCCTTGGTGGCTGGGATGGAAAGCATTGCCTTGGCTAAATTGGCCTCGAGCTTTTCATAGACGGGGTCGCCTAGGCCGGCTGGAAGGTTAAAACCGACAGACTCGATCACACCTCCCAAGGAATCTCCCTCTTCTTTTACCTTCTCGATAGCGCGGATGATCTTTTCCGTTGCAGCCTCGTCGGGACAAAAAATAGGGCTTTTCCGGGTTGCCGCTTGCAGTGCTGCCGGATCATTGAATGCAGGCTCTGGCATGCTGATCCCGCCGACTTCCCGAATAAAGGCCACGACCTGGATCCCATAGACGGCCAGCAGCTTTTTAGCGACAGCGCCGGCTGCCACGCGGCAAGCGGTCTCGCGGGCAGAAGAGCGCCCGCCGCCGCGGTAATCGAAGATCTCATACTTTTCAAGATAGGTGAAGTTGGCATGGCCAGGGCGGAGCAGGTCTTTGATCGGTTCATACTTGGATGAGTCGGCATCTTTGTTAAAAATGATGATGCTGATCGGAGCTCCTGTCGTCTTTCCTTCAAAAACTCCAGAGCAGATCTCTGCGGTGTCTTTTTCTCCACGTGGGGTAACATAGGCTGTTCTGCCAGGCTGGCGGAAGGCTAGCTCTGTGTTGATCTCTTCATCGGAAATAGAGAGTCCTGCAGGACATCCATCGATGACGACTCCGATTGCTTTGCCATGGGATTCTCCCCAGGTGGTGATTCGGAAGAGGTTGCCAAAGTGATTGCTTGCCATATGCAGGTTCCTTATTCTTTAATAGCTGCGGCCAATTCTTCGAGAACGGCCTCATCCGTTTTATTGCTCACATCGATCCGGACAGCACGGACCCTTTCGTAGATCGTTTTCCGCTTTTCGTACATCCTGTCAAAAGATCCTTCCGGATCGATTGGGTCTAAGTATGCGGGGAGCGGGGAGCTTAGGACCCTTTTCTTTAATGCCTCTTTATCTAATGTCAAATAGATGAGCCGGCCCATTTTTTCCAGGATTTCCACATTCGAACGGTGCAAGATCATGCCGCCGCCAACTGCGATGATAGAGGATTGGACATTCTGGATAGCGGCGAGGACTTGGGTTTCCAGAGCGCGGAATCCTTCTTCGCCTAATTTCATGTAGATCTCGCGGTATCCGATCCGCTCTTTTTTCAATAGGGCATATTCTTCTTCGATCAATCGGTCGGTATCGATAAAAGGGCGGGACAGGTAGGCGCTCAGCCTTTTGCCAAAGTAGGTCTTGCCGCAAGATTTAAAGCCGAAAAGGATCGTGTTCACTGTCTGACCTCGATCGATGCGCCGAGGTTGGACAGATCGCGCGCAAATGTTGGAAATGTTTTGGCAACGCACTCGACTCCGTCAATCACGCTTTCTCCTTTTGCTCCAAGGGCTGCGATCGAAAGGGACATCGCTATCCGATGGTCGGCGTAGGACTTAAGCTGGGCTCCATGAAGAGAGGAGCGTGAGACGATCAGTCCGTCAGGAGTCTCTTCGATAGAAGCTCCCATTTTTTTCAGTTCCGTGCAGATGCTATGGATCCGGTCCGATTCTTTTTTTCGGGCAACTGCGGCATTGACGATCCGTGTCGTCCCTTCCGTGTAGCAGCCGATCACGGCTAAAATGGTGATCGCATCGATATAGTCGTTGATGTCGAGCTCCATCCCTTTTAGTTTGGAGCCTTTCTTGATCTTGAGCTGCTTCTTTTCAGCGTCAATTTCGATGTTTGCGCCCATAGCAATGAGCACTTCGATCAATTTTTTATCTCCTTGGCAATCATCCATGTCGATGTTGCCGAGGGTCAGTTCTGAATCGGTGACGATCGCTGCCGCAATAGGGAAAGCAGCTGAGCTGAAATCGCCAGGGACGCTGATATCAAATCCATCGTAGCTGCCATTTCCATGCACGGTGTAGTGGGTGTAATTGTCGTTGTCGACGCGTAAGCCCAACCGTTTCATCCAGCTTAAGGTCAGGTCGATCCAAGGTTTTTCACCGGGATTATCGACGAAGATCTCGCTTTTTCCATTAAGAAAGCTCGTTGCGATCAGGATCCCTGAAACAGGTTGGGAATCTTCTCCTGGGAGGGTGACTCTTCCAGGCTTCATCGGACCTTTGATCAAAATGGGGGCATAGCCGTCCTGACGCATCGAATCGGCCATTGCACCCAGTTGCGATAGGGCGCTAAGCAGTGGTTTAACGGGGCGGTTATGCCGGATCGAATGGTCGCCGGTAATGACTGTGTAAGTGGGAGAAAGTCCTGCAAGGGCCCCGATAAACCGGAGGACTTGTCCCGAATTGCCAGAATCGATCACGTTTTCTGTGCTTTGGAGCTTGCCTCCAGTTCCATTAATGATGATTTCCTCATTGTTCATTTCGGCAGAAGAGCCAAACATGCGGACAGCATCGACCATGGCAAAAGTGTCAGGGGAGTTCAAGTAGTTCCGGACATAGGTCTTTCCTTTTCCCATCAGTCCAAAAAGAATGGCCCTCAGCGTATGCGATTTGGAAGGAGGAATAACGATCGTTCCTTTAAGAAAGGAAGGGGAGACTTTGAACTGGGTCATCGTGCACCTCGGAATTGGGAAAGGGTCGAAATAATCACTTCTTGCAGGATCGCATCATCGATCGTCGTGCAGTAGGCGCCGTTAAAAGCCGCTGGAGAGCCGATCGTCTCCAATAGGACAAAGCGGGGTTTTGCATTTTTAGCTTTTTTATCGAGTATCATCGCTCCGTACAGGTTTTCAAAGGTGAGCTTATCAGATATGGCTAGCGGGAACTCAAAGAGCTTGAGGATGTGCTCGATCTGCTCGCAAACAGCCTTATCGAGGAGGCCGAGCCGATGGCTTAAATTAGCTTCAGCGAGCATCCCGACGGCAACAGCTTCGCCATGGGCAATCCGGTAGTTTTCCAGTAGCTCAATCGCATGGGCGACCGTATGACCGAAGTTCAATATCCTCCGGTACCCGTTTTCTTGGAAGTCCGCTTCGACGACATCTTTTTTAATTAAAAAGCTATCATAGATCACTTCCTGCAAAAATTCCGGGTCCTTTTTTATCCATTGGGAGTGGCCATCGATCAGTTTTTGAAACAATTTAGGGGAGCGGATCAGTCCATGCTTGATGATCTCGGCAAGTCCGTTCCTCCACTCTCGATCAGGAAGCGTTGATAATGTCATTGTGTCGATCAGAATGTGCTCTGCAGGGTAGTAGGTCCCGATCAGATTTTTTCCGAAAGGGGTGTTGACTCCTGTTTTTCCTCCGATGACGGCATCGACCATGCAAAGGAGCGTTGTTGGAATGCATAGAAGGGACACCCCTCTGCAGAAGGTGGAAGCGACATAGCCTGCCAGGTCTGTCGCAACGCCTCCGCCGATGGCGATGATCGCCGTGTCTTTGCCGCATTGATGGGCAAACAGTTCATCTTCCAATCGTTCCTTCATCTCGCGCGTCTTTGATTCTTCTCCAGCGGGAAAGGTCAGTTTTGTAACAGCGACACCCTGTTTCTTTAAGAATGCCGCCCATTTGTCGACAAGCAGCGATTGGATATGCGAGTCTGCGATGGTCACAAGCTTTTTGTTGAGGCTGCTTAAGGTTTCAACCCAAGCTTGGCTGTATAAGATTTCATGGCCGAAATGGACCTTGGTCGTGATGGGAGATGGGGTCAGCTGGAGGGTAAGGTCGCGTTTGATCATTGTGTGCAAAGCCGTTTTAATGCGTTAAGTCCTCGTTCGATATGGTCTAGGGATTCGGTGAATGCAAAGCGGACATATCCTTCCATTCCAAATGCGCTTCCAGGCACGGCAGCGATGTTGCCTTCTTTCAAGATCTTTTCGCAAAATTCAAGCGAAGAGATCTTTTCTTTTGTAAAAACGGTCAAAGGGATAAATGCATAGAGGGCGGATGAGGGCTTGGGAAGTTCGCAGGAAAATAGACGATTCAATGTATCCATAAAACAATCCCGTTTCTCTTGCATTGCATTTCTCATCATTGAGCTGACATCACTGGCATGCTTGATCGCGCTCAAGGCTGCCCATTGGCTTAAACTTGCAGTTCCTGTTGTCGTCTGGCCTTGCAAGGAGGCCATCGCGGCAATCAGCTGCTGCGGTCCTAGGGCGAACCCGACGCGCAGTCCTGTCATTCCAAAATTTTTGGAACAGCTTTGGATGATCACAACGCGATTTTGCCATTTGGGCAAAGAGCCGCATGACACAAACTTTTCTTGATCATAGACGATCTCGCTATATACTTCATCAGAGATCACCGTCCAATCTTTAGCTTCCGCCAATTCTAAAATGCTGATCAGCTCGTCCCGTGTGTAGATGGCGCCGGTCGGATTGTTGGGCTGGTTCAAAATCAAAACCTTAGTTTTCGAGGTGCTCATCTTTTTCAATGCATCCGCCGTTACTTTCCATCCACTGGATTCCTCGCTGGGCACGGTGACCGGAGTCCCGTTGAAGTGGCTGACGATCGTGGGATAGGAAGTCCAGTAGGGAGCTGGGATAAGCACTTCATCGCCGGGTGAAAGGAGCAGGTCCAAAGCTGCATAAAGGGCGAATTTGCCTCCGCAGGTGACAAGGATCTGGTTTTCATTGTATTGGCATCCATAGCTTGAGTTCTGCCAGTTTGCAACAGCCGTTCTGAGGGCGGGAAGTCCCATGAGAGGCGGATAGGAGCAGTCTTGGGTTTGCAATGCTTTGGAAATTCCCTCTGCAATATCCGGATGCATCGGCAAATTGGGATCGCCGGCTGAAAAATTAAACACTTCTTCCCCGTTTGCTTTTTTTTGCTGGGCAAGCGTATTGATCGCAACGGTTGCGGAAGGGGCGATTTTATTGTGGATTTCCATAAGGTGCCTTTTGCATAAATTCTATCCATTTGTTCCAATATTGATGCAGAATTTTACGGTTATTTTCTGTTAGTTCATTCGCCAGTTGAGGCGGTGTCTTTGCCAGGCGCGTCATCGATTGGAAACCTGTCCCGGCGATCTGCAAAGCTTCCTCGTCTTCCTGCTTAACAAAGGCCATTAAGGCCTGAGAGATCAACAAGGGCAGATGGGAGATCAATGCGACCTGTTCGTCATGTTTTTCCGCACTGAGGCGGATGGGATTGGCTCCAAGGCCGCCGATCCAACGTTCGATTGTTTGCAGCGTCTCTTCTTGATTCTTCCTGTGGGGAGTTATCAGCCAAACTCCGCCTTCAAAAAGGACAGCGGAGCTGGAGCTGTATCCCGATGTTTCCTTTCCCGCCATCGGGTGGGTCGAGACAAATTCGATCTGATCGCTTGAGAGCTTTTCCAAAACTGGCACAATCTGCCCTTTGACGCTGCTGATGTCGAGTACGGTCAAAGGATGATCGATAGGTAGGCTGGCAAGCATCTTTGCTATCGAAGAAAGCTCAAAGAGGGGAGCAGCGATGACAACAAGCTCTGCCCAATGGGCAAGCTCTTCGATCGATGCAAAATGATGGTCGATCACCTTTTCATTCTGGGCCAGTTCAAGATGGCTGCTGCTTTTGTCGCAGGCAGCAATTTCAACTTTCCCATCTTTAGCTTTAATGGTCTTGGCGATCGAGCCGCCGATGAGTCCGAGGCCAATGATCCCTATGCGTTTAAAACACATGACCTGTCCTTGTTGTAGATCCCCAGCATCTTACAGCTTTGAGTGATTTCTTGGAGGTTTTTCAATGCCTGTTCGAGCAAATGCATTTGAGTTGGTCCGAACTGCAGGTCGATATAAAACAGGTATTCAAAAGGCTTGCCAATGATCGGCCGAGATTCAATTTTAGTCAAATTGATCCCGTGGCTTGCAACATCTTGCAGCACTTGAGCCAATGCACCCGGCTCATGCTTCAGCGTTAGCAACACTGTGCATTTATCTCCTTGAAATACATTGCGGCCTTTTTTTGCTGCAAACAGGAAGCGAGTGTAGTTCTGAGGGTTGTCGGCGATCCCCTTTTTTAGAACGCAAAGGGAATAAAGCTGAGCTGTCTCGCAACTTGCGATCGCTGCTTCTTCGGGGTCTTGTCTTTGCGCCAGCATCGCAGCAGCTCCTGCTGTGTCGTAGTGGACGATCGGCTCTATCCACGGATGGGCGCGGAAAAACGCGCGGCACTGGTCGAGCGCTTTAGGATGGGAATAAACCCGTTTGATCCTATTCATAGCACTCTCTGAATCGTCGATCCCCAAAAGACAATGTTCGATCTTCAGCAATTTCTCGCCGACGATCTCGATATCGAACTGGTGGAGAAGATCGTAATTTTCCCATATGGAACCGATCAATGTGTTCTCAATCGGAATGACAGCGATGTCAGCCTGGCCTTCTTCCAAAGCTTCATAAAGGGAAAGAAATGTTTCTTTCCCCGTGAGCTGGACATCGGACCCGAACGCAGCAAGGGCTGCCAATTCGCTGAAAGAGCCTTGGGCCCCTTGATAGACGATCCGTTTCATCCGATTTTTTCCTTCTCGTTCATGATCATTTTCATTTCCATTTTGGAATAGTTCACAAATACCGTGAACATCTCTTCAATAATCGCAGGGCTAAGATTGTTCTGTTTTGCCAGCTCCCGGAGCATCTGCTTTTGGAGCTTTTCCCTTTCCCAATCATCGACAGGCAGAGTTTCCTGCCGCTTGACCTTAGCGATCTCTTTGGTCACCACAAGCCGTTTTCCTAACAAAGCGATGATCTCTGCATTGATCGCATCGATCTCATTGCGTAAATTGTTCAAGTTCATAGGTGCCTCCCGATCGCTTGGGCGATCGTATTTAGTTCTGTTGATAGTTGGGCAAGCTCGTGCGGAAGCAGGGCTTGCTTGCCATCGCATTTTGCTTCAGCCGGCAAATGGTGCACTTCGACGAGCAGACCGTCTGCGCCTAATGCGACCGATGCTTTGGAAAGGGCCGGGATAATGTCTTTGCGTCCAGCTGCATGGCTTGGATCGACGATGATCGGAAGGTGCGTCATCCCTTTGGCAACAGCGACGCTGCTCAAATCCAGGGTGCTGCGCGTCGAGTTCTCGAATGTACGGATCCCCCGTTCGCACAAGATCACCTGTTCATTGCCGTGCGCCATGATGTATTCAGCGCTCATGAGCCACTCTTCGACAGTTGCCGACATGCCCCTTTTCAGGATGACAGGCTTGCCGCATTGGCCGACCTCTTTAAGAAGATTGAAGTTCTGCATGTTCCGAGCGCCGATCCTGACGATATCGACGTGTTCAGCAACAACGCCTACATCGCGGACGTCCATCACTTCCGTCTCGATGACAAGACCGTGTTCCAACTGGGCCCTTTTATGGATCTTCAGTCCCTCGATGCCCATCCCTTGGAAACTGTAAGGAGAGGTCCTTGGTTTGAACGCCGATCCCCGCAGCACAGAGACTTTGGCATTTTTGAGCTGCCGGGCGATTGTCAGAAGCTGTTCCTCGCTTTCTATGGCGCAAGGGCCTGCCATCATAATGATCTGGTCGCCGCCGATCTCGATATCTTTGATCTTGATGGTCGAGCGGTTAGGTTTGAATGCCTTGCTGGCCATTTTGAACGGCGTTGCGATCGGCATGACCGCTTCTACGCATTCCATGGCTTGAATCTCTCCGAGCAAGTCAGCCGCCGGCTTTTGTTCCAGGCCGAGGATTGTGGCATCGCCCGCTTGGGAAATACAGTGGTGCATCCCATGCTGGCTCAATTTTTGGACCAGAAGAGCAAGAGCATCGCTTCTGATCTGCTGTTTTAGCTTAATTAACATTGTAAATCCTTTATAATCAACATCTTATAGTTTGAATTAGACGCAAAGCGTCTCTTGCGTATCGCTCTTTGGTCTCAAGCCATGAAGAGCTAAGATTTAACTTTTAGATCATGCAAAAGAACCTTTCTTAGCCTTTTGCGGGCCTTAAGTTAGAAAAACGGGTGGTAAGGGGTTAAATATGTATTGGCGCTTAGGCGCCAAAATAGAAATAGAAAGAAACGTAAAAACGGCAAGATGCACAAGAAGAGCGAGCTTCTTGCGACGCAGGGGCGAGAGCCTGTAGGGTCTGCGTAGTTTTCATGGTAAAAACACTTTGCCTTTCTTATTTGTACTACATTATAATCTAATTTTATTCGATAGTCAAGAGGCTTCATTCTTATGCTCTTCTGCATCGCGACAGGGCCCACCCTTTTAGAAGCGAAAAACACTGTCAATCAGGCGCTTAACAAGGCGCAAGGGATCGAGCTGCGGTTCGATCTTTTTCAGACGATTGATCTTAAAGGGATTAAAGAACTGGTGGATGCGCTGGGGCATAGCCGCTCCATCAAGCTCCTATTCACTTTGCGCCCTGTGCGCCAGGGAGGGGAGTACAAAGGATCGGAAGAGTCGAGGCTTTCCCTTTTAAAGGAGCTATGCGCCCTGGGGCCTGACTATGTCGATCTCGAATGCGACGTCCCATTGCAGCACTGGAAAGAGTTCGCAGCGCAATTCCCCAAGATCCAGTTCATCTGCTCCTTTCATGATTTCGTCCATGCTCCAAAGGACCTCGACAAGCTGCTATCAAACATGAAAAATCCTTATGCGAGCATCTATAAGATCGCTGTGATGGCCCATGCATCGCATGATGCGTTGCATATGATGGAGTTTGTCAGAAGGAACAAAGAGACATGTCAGCTGATCGGGATTGCGATGGGGGAGGCTGGAGTTATTTCTCGAGTCCTCGGACCTGTTGCAGGAAATTACTTTGACTACGCTTCTGTCTTTCAAACAACCGCTCCTGGGCAGCTCAGCATCGAACAAATGGAAAAACCCTACCACCACTCCCAACTCAACACTAAGACGGCGCTCTATGGACTGATCGGGTATCCAACTGAAAAAAGTCTGGGGCACAAGATCCATAATGCTGTCTTTGAGGCCCATCGCGCCAACGCTGTTTATGTGAAGATGCCTGTTCGTCCTGAAGAACTGTCCTCTTTCATTGAGTCGGCCAAGGCCCTTCCCTTTAAAGGGCTCAGTGTCACGATGCCTCTTAAAGAAGAGGTCCTCCGATCGCTTGATTCTTTGAGCCTTTCTGCTCAGGCCATTGGAGCCGTGAATACGATCGTTGTCGAAAATGGCAAATGGATAGGACATAATACAGATGGGATCGGAGCTCTCAACGCAGTCGAAGCAAAAATCCCTGTCAAAGACAAGCAGGTCCTCATCATTGGCGCAGGAGGCGCTGCCAAAGCGATCATCTATGAGGCGCTTCAACGAGGAGCGCATGTTACAGTCCTAAACCGTACCGCGTCCAAAGCTAAAGCGCTGGCCAGCCTCTATCATTGCGAGGGGGGCGGGTTTGAACTTTTTCCTAAAGTCCTTAAAAAAGGGTACGATATCCTGATCAATACGATACCAGAAGGGGAGCTGATCGATGAAGAATGGATCCTTCCCAACAGTGTTGCCATGGATATTGTTTATATTCCCAAAAATACTCCGTTTTTGCTAAAAGCTTCCCGGAAAAACTGCAGTCTTGTTTTCGGGTATGAGATGTTCATCGGCCAGGCCATTGAACAGCAGCTCATTTGGTTTCCTGAAAATAAAGGCAGTATGCTGAGGCAAATCATCGAGCCGATTGTCCTCGCAGAATTTTAGACCCTGAGGAGAACGTTTATGAAGCTCCGCTCACGAATCCTATATTTCACATTTACGATTTTTTCCCTTTGCGCCACTCTCCATGCATCGAAGCTGGTGACAGATACGAACGATATGGCCCACGCTTTAAATTATGTGGCTGAAGGGACCTTGTTCGTCTTTGACCTCGATAATACGTTGATTGAAACATCTCAACATTTAGGCTCAGACCAATGGTTTACCCATCGAGTCCAGCATTTTGTGGACAAAGGGCACTCCATCGACGAAGCTCTGAAGCTTGTCGTTCCGAACTGGCTTGCCATTCAAAGCAAAACCCACATGCGCATTGTCGATCCATCCATCCCAGAGCTTTTAAAGAAAATGCACCAGTCCCATGTCTCGATGGTCGCGCTGACCAAGCGTCCTCCTGTGCTTGCTCCTCGTACGTTAGAGCAGCTTGCGCCTTTGCAAATCGACTTCTCAAAGACGTCGGAAATTGCAGGTCCGATCGTTTTCCCAGAGTTAAAAGACTCCCTTTATCGCGATGGGATCATCTTTGTAGCTCCCGAACTGGAAAAAGGTCCTGTTCTTAGCGCATTCATTAAAAAGATGAAGACTCCTCCCAAGAAGATCGTTCTGATCGATGATAAGATGAGCCACATCCAAAATGTCGCTTTGGCCATAGAATCCTTTCATATTCCCTTCGTTGGCATCCGGTATGGAGGAGCAGATGAAAAAGTGAAAAGCTTTGATCCGAAGATCGCCGATATGCAGTGGGAGTATTTCGAAAAGATCCTCACAGACGAACAAGCGCAGCAACTGTTGCAGCTCCGTAAAGAGAGTTAGTAATCTATGCGTGCAATGGTTTTAGAAGCTCCTCAAAATCCTCTACGATTAGTTAATATGCCTATTCCTGAACCTCAGGAAGGACAAATCCTTTTAGAAGTTAAAGCATGTGCGGCTTGCCGTACCGATTTACACATTGTCGATGGGGAGATTTCTCTCCCTCGATCGCCGTTAATATTAGGGCATCAGGTCGTTGGGATAGTTAAGCGGCTAGGGCCCAAAGCAAAACGCTTTAAGATCGGACAACGGGTGGGTGCAGCTTGGGTCGGTAAAACTTGCGGAGCGTGCCGTTTTTGTCTTTCAAATCGAGAAAACCTTTGCGAGAGCGCATTATTTACCGGGTATCATTATGATGGAGGTTTTGCGGAATTTTGTACGGCGAATGAAGATTATTGCTATCTTTTACCTGATTGTTATTCCGATTCACAAGTAGCTCCTCTTCTATGCGGAGGATTAATTGGTTTTCGGGCTCTTCGGAAAACCGGATCTGCTCAAAAGTTAGGTTTCTATGGATTTGGGTCATCTGCGCATATTTTAATTCAAATAGCCAAACATCAGGGAAAAGAGGTCTATGCATTTACCCGGCATGGAGATGAATCAGCGCAAAGTTTAGCCAAAAAACTAGGAGCTGTTTGGGCTGGCTCTTCAGAGGAAATGCCTCCCGTCCTCTTGGATGCCGCAATTATTTTTGCCCCAGTAGGAAAATTAGTGCCTCAAGCTCTTCGAGCAGTTGACAAAGGGGGATCTGTTGTGTGCGCTGGCATCCATATGAGCGATATACCTTCTTTCCCATATGAGCTTATTTATGGAGAGCGTCTTGTCCAATCGGTTGCCAACCTCACACGCGATGATGGGGAGAAATTTTTTGAAATTGCATCCCGCCTTTTGATCCATACTCAAGTAGCATCCTATTCCCTTGAAGAAGCAAATAGAGCATTATGCGATTTAAGAGAGGGAAAAATAACAGGATCTGCGGTTATTTCAGTATCGGAGCAATAAACTATTGAGGGAATTGCAAAATCATCGATGTATCCGGCCAAAGCAGTTTTGCAACTGTCTTTGAAGCTTTTTAACTGCAATTTGGATTTGTGATCGATTCAATAGACATTTTCCATCTCTGGTTGATGGTTGCTACTTCCGCATCCTGCCGTAGTTCCATTGCTTCTTTCATTTTCTGCTTTAAACGTTCGCAATAGGAAATCGTCTCTGAAGAAAGAGAAGAAGCTGTTCGAGAACTTTTCTGAGTATCTTGGTGTTGCGACTCTGGCCTGATGAGAGGAGCCTCTGAAATTTGTTCTTGGCTAAATTGAGTCTGAGAATTCTCTGATACTCTTCGTTTTGCATCTTTTTCCCAATCCTCTTTGGCTTTAATGATCAAAGCATCAATATGTTCCTGGGAAACGCGTTTGCGTTTAGCGCCAGATTCAATCGGTTGCGATTGAATCCCTTCATGCAGAGAAGGGGAGTCGACACGGCGAGGAAAGGACGCGCTCATTCAAAGACCTCTTTTTCAAGAACATGCTTTTCACCTTCTGTGCGTGCAACGAGAACGGCGCAGCAGCTATCGCTGAAGACGTTGACAGTTGTGCGGCACATGTCCAAGATCCTGTCTACTGCGATGAACAGCCCGATCCCTTCCACAGGAAGGCCGATCGCTTTCAAGATCACAATGACGGCAACCAAACTGGCTGATGGAACGCCCGCTACGCCGATCGAGGTGATTAGGGCTAATAGGACAACAATAAATTGGGTCGAGAAGGAAAGGTCGATCCCATATGCTTGGGCGACGAACATCGCGGCAACGCATTCATAAAGGGCGGATCCCGACATATTCAAAGAGGTCCCAAGCGGGATGACCAAGCTGCAGATCCTGTTGGAAACTCCAGCCCTTTTTTCGACGCAATCGATTGTTATCGGAAGAGTTGCTGAAGAGGAGCTTGTCGAAAAGGCGGTGATCAATGCAGGCGCCATTGCCTTAAAGTGGCGGTAAGGCTTGACTTTGGCGACATACTTCAAAATTAAAGGGAGGGCGACAAAAACGAATGTTAGAAGCCCTAAGATCACCGACAAGGTGAAGAGCCCTAAAGAATGGAGCGATTCAACGCCGGTTGTAGCAAACACTTTGGCTACCAAGCAGAACACCCCTAAAGGGAGGAATTTCATGACCATGTGGGTGATGCGTATCATTGCTTGGAAGATCCCTTGCCAGAACCCGATTAGGATCGAAGAGGGGTGGGATTCGATTTTGGAAATGGAATAGCCGAAGATCAAACTGAAGAAGATCAACCCGAGCATCTGCCCATGGGAAAACGCTTCAACGACGTTGGATGGGATAATTTGCAGGATTACTTCTGTGATCTTGTGCCCTTCTTGCGTGCTCAAGTGCTGTTGGACAGATGAGGCGTCGATCGTTGCATAGTTCTTTAGTGTGTCGGGATGGATCACTGATCCAGGATTGAAGAGATTGACAAAGAGGAGGCCAAGGAGAATGGCGACTAGGCTTGTCGCAATGTAGAAGGTAAACGTTTTTAGACCAAGGCGGCCGAATGCAGCGTCGTTGCCGATCCGGGCTACCCCTGTGATGATGGAAGATGAGACGAGGGGAACGACAACTAAGGTCAACGCATTGATGAACAGTTTGCCGAGCAAATCATAAGCGGAATAAAGTTTGATGCCAAAAATTGCAGTTTCCGTTCCAGACCAGGAACCGGCAAACATTGCCAGTACGATGGCGATAAAAATGAGCCAAGGGGACTTTTTCTTTTTGTGCATAACAATATTCCTTACAATTCGATCGAATAACCCAGTAATCCTAGCAGAAAGACAACTTTTTAATCCACTTGTAAGGTGAAAAAGAAAGGGATAGGAACTTCTTTAAAGGCTGCCGCCGCCATCGATGCAGATCGTCTGGCCGGTGATGTATCCGGCCTCCTCGGAGAGTAGAAATCCGATCAAGGCTGCAACTTCAGAGGGGAGTCCGACCCTTTGCATAGGGATTCCGGCTAAAAGGTCCTTTTCAGCGGGGCTTCCTTTGGGCCGTGAGCGGCGCAAAAGCTCGGTCTCGATAGGACCCGGAGCTACTGCATTGACAGTGATTGCAAAGGGGGCTAGCTCCAATGCCCAAGTCCGTGTGCAGCCGATAAGAGCGCTTTTTGCTGCAGAATACACTGTCCGGTTGGCCGATCCAAAGATCGCCCGTGAGGAGATGTTGATGATCCGACCCCACTTCCGCATTTTCATGCCTTGGCAAAATGCCTGGGCAGCTAGGATAGCCGAGCGGACATTGAGGTCCATGATCATTTGATAGGTATCAAGATCGATCTTTTCGAGGGGCTGAGGGAAATTTGTGCCGACATTGTTGATGAGCGCATCGATGGAAAATTTTTTATCGATTTCACTAAAGACCTCTTTTGTCTCGTCCGCCTTGCTAAGGTCGCATTGAAACAGTTTTCCGGGAAATGGGGCATTAGTCTGGGAACGGGCGATCCCAATGATTTGATAGCCGCGGTCTGCAAGCCATTGGGCCGCAGCCAGTCCTATCCCTTTCGTCGCGCCTGTGATCAAGACATTTTTTTTCATTTGCCGACCATTTTTATTTGCAGCCATTCATTCAAGCCATAATAGAGCCGGTTTGTCGTATTTGGCAGAGCGGCGTAAGCTGCCACGAGCAAAGGAAAGACAAAGAAGATTGAAAGGTCGAAAATGCTGATGGAAAGGTGGTAGACCCCTTCGCTGATGTAATATCCTGGCCGGTCCATTTCAAAGTAGTTTTTTGCAATGACAGATGTTGTTGCCAGGAATAACTTCGATCCGGCGACCGTTAAATTATAGATCGCTCCAGCAGCAGCAAAAAAAGGGAGGGTGATCGTACAAAAAATAATTCGTATCAGGACTCGCAGGGGCCTTCCTGGAAGCGGCAGTTCATCATCTTCAACACCGATCTGAGAGCGGTTCATCACGCTTAAGAAAGCGTCGGCTCCGGAGAAATTGGGCATCGAATCTAAGCTTTGCAAGGTTTGAGCCATGCTAATTCACCTTGGTTATTGATCTCAAAGATATACACAAACAAAATGAAAAAACTCAAGTTTTTGCCATTTGAGCTTGAAAACCTGAAAGGGAAAGGCCTCCGCCCGAATGGACAAAGAGGATGTTGCCTTTAAGCTGGTCATCGCTAATAATCCGCTGCCCCTCATCGAACAGCTTGGCTGTAAAAATAGGATCGGTCAGAAAGCCCTCTTGCCGCGCAATGCAGGAGATTGTTTGGAAGACCCGGGCATTTGTGGCGCCAAACGATGGGGCATTTTGGGGAACATAGGTCTTATAAAGAAATGTTGAGGGAAGGGGTGTGTTAAAAAGGAAGGCCCAGTCATGCGAGCGCTCAGCTAAGACCTTTTGAAAAGCATCGTCTGATTGGGCAATGAGCAGGACATGGACGGTGCACGGTTTCTTTAATGCGGCAAAAGCAAGGATGAGAGCTGCTGCCATCATTCCCGTGCCGGCGTCGACAAAGACATGGTCGAATGGGCCGCCGATCTCTTGTTCATGGGACAAGATCTGTTCAGCCAAGGTCAATGCGCCGGGAAGGGCTTCGCGGCAATTTCCTCCTTTCGGAATGATCGAAACGGGGATTCCATTTTTGCTCTGAATCGTCTGATAATCTTTTGCTAATGCATCCAGGTTTTCCCAATTTCCTCTCGAAATCCAATGGATGTTCTCCTTGGCGGCAAAAAGAGACGACCACAATGCATTGCCATGCAATGGCTGATTGGAATCTCCGAGTAAAAACAAGACCGGTTCGATCTGCTGTTCGCGGAGCAGCTGCGAGATCGAAAGGACGTGATTGGAAAAACTTCCGCCCATGACGACAGCTTCTTTAGGATTTTCCTTAAAGATCGCTGGCAGGAGGGAAAGATACTTTCTTAGTTTGGAGCCGCTGATGCCGAAGCCTAGCTCATCATCCCGTTTGACATAGCACGTCCGATCGGCGCAAGAAAAAGAATGCAGCTTATGGATCCGCGATCGGTGCGGGAAAGGGAGAAGGGGATAGGTAGCAATCAATGGCGTCAGAGCGGTCATAATCTTCATTATATGCGCACAGGGAATTTTGGTCTTTGAAACGTTGAATTATACGTTCGAGATGATCCTGTCGATCAGTAAATGAGGAGTTGTTTCCGTCACATGATGTGTCTTTACAAATTCCTTCACACATTTGGTGAGGTCTTCTATCCCATCAATCCGATCTGAGCCAAAGCTAGGATTATAAAAGTAGCCCCTGCCGTTTCCTAGATTGATCCAATTTACCCGATGGGATGAGGAGTAGACTGCGTAGGCTCCAGGTGGAAGAGCGCAGAACTCCTCTGCAATTTGCCGATCGGTTTGCCGGATCGGATCGCAGTGGAGCAGGTCAAGTTGACGGCCTAAGTTGAGAACTTGGGTAGTCGCTTCTTCGTTAAGGGAATGCAAGAGGGAAGCTTCTCTTGGCGCTCCGGCCTCGAACTGCTTCGTGACTGCTTTAATGTGCTCATCAGGATTGGTGAATTGGGCCTGCGTCTTAAAATAGAGATAAAGGAACCAATTGGCCATGCCGCGGCATATTCCGTTCCGATGGAAGAAATGGATCCCTTGGTTTCTATCATCGATGTCGTGTATTTCAAATGTTGGATGCGCTCCAGGCTCAATGGAGGATTGCAAATAGAGATCATCGGTGTCTGTGCGGTGGGAGTTGAGGCTGGCCATTAAAAAGCGATCGCCCATTTCATAGAAATGGGTCAGATACAATGTCGATGCCATCGCGTGGCGTGAGGCAACATGGCATCGTTTGGCCAAATCGGTCGCTCCTATGCTGTTGAGAAGGCAGGTTACGGACTTCAAGAAGAGGGCAATGATATCCTGGAATGTGGAGTCGACCTCCCATTTAAACACTTCCCATCGATCGTTTAATTTGGATGAGGCGCTTGAAAGCGGGCTTGCCGCTTGCCGGTTGATTTGGTCGATCGCTTCTTGCCCGCTTAGATATGCGCGCAGCGAAGTAGCCGAATCTAATAATTGAGGTGTGAAGCAGTTTTGAGCGGTTGCCATTTGCCTTCATTTTTTTTTGCAGACATTGTAAGGCATCTTCACGTTAAAAAAAATATTAAACATTAATTGAATCTTGTTGTTTTCTGGAATTAAAAGACACAAATCCAATTGGTTGTGTAATTGTGTTGAATGTTAAACCATTTCATTTCACGTTAATATTATATTAATAAAATTTTTGTATAATTATGTTAATTTTGACATGCTTCTGTTGTTTATAATAATAATTTAGGTTTTTATGAGTTCTTTGTCGAATGTTGATGGTAAAAACGCAGTGTTTTTGAGTTCTCAAATCGATCCAAACCATGCTTTTATTTCTACTGAGAGGGGACTGAATAAACGAATCTCTGTATTAAAAGAAGATGGTCTAAGGATGGCATCCACATGATGACATGGAGAGGCCATGGCAATTTTGATCGATTTGAATTATCTGAAGATCCATGCGGCATTGCATTTATGCATACTGACGCCCCCTCGCATGAACCGGTTGAACAAATTTGTCAGGCAATCGAAAAAGGAGGGCTTCTTGCCACAGAATCTTGTTTGAATGGAGCTGGAAAAGAAAATTTGCTCAAGCATTTAGCCGGACTTTGTCGATCAGGTGTTGTTGTCATAGGCAGCAGGATCGATGAAATGGATATTCAAATTCAGCCGGGCGTGTCCCATTATTATCGTTGCTTTTCACTTACAGGAGACGATCAGACTAGAATCTATTATAAAACACAGGCTGGGCCGGTTCAAAATATCTCTCCTAAGCACGTTGATATCCTCTGGAAATTTTTAGGAAATTCGCCTGCGACTTTTGATCTTTGCTACCAACTATTAGGTGAAAGAAACGATCCTGAATCTTACGCCAAAGTGTTACAGGAGAATCAAATGCTCCTCAAGTCTCATTTATCAGACGTTAATGCGGTTAAACAATCTTTACTAAGCGTTCCTGTTTGCCGATCGGTTGTTAGCCCCATTTGGCTAGAGATGCTCGAAGAGCTTGAAATACACACAGGAGATGTATCGTTGCATAGGTTGCAGATCCCTCTTTCGCAACGCACTTCGGAATTGGTCATTGAGGATGATAAAATGACATGGACTGGTAGGTCGTTAACTTCGCAAGAGGTCGCTTATCAGTTTTGATTAGGCATGGCGATGCTGCAACAATATAAGCCGCTTTTTCAACTTCTTGGCAATTCAAAACAGGGCATATCTGATTCTAAACTAGCAGAATGTATCTATGCCCTTACAGGACTAGCGCTCCATCCTGCAAAGGGAATGCCCTTTTACAATAAGCTTAGCATGGCTATCCAGACTGTCAAAAATTCATATCTTCTAGCTAAGGAGAGGGGCAGGGTTGAAGAATGGATTGAAGTTTTTGTTAATGAAAGCAGAAGCTGTGTCGATGCGACCATCAACGGCCTGCAGGAGTTTTATGAACAAGAAATTCTATCTGACCCCGAGACAACGAGTTTAGAAGGAAACGATTTCGATACGAATTATCAATTAGATGGATGGATGCAGGAGCGATTTGATCTAGATGGGCTTCAACGGTTTAATCAATTTAAAAAGAATTTGCGCCATTTGGCGAACCGTAAAATAGCTCTTCTTGAATTACGAAACGCTATTGCTAAGGTTATTAGCGAAGACAATTCTTCATGTTTTTCCGATCAGATCAATTTTATTAATCGTGTTGGGATTTTTGACAGATCAGATTGGCTTGAGCTGGCAATCCAGTCCGATTTTACTGAAATACTTCCGCTCCTTTGCTCGAAAAACACGATTAATTGTCCAAATCAATTCGGACAGACCCCTTTGAACCTCGCTATTGGAAATCATCATTTCCATTCCGTCGATGTGTTGTTGTGGTTGGGGGCAGATCCTAATCTCCACGCTTCACTGCAATTGGCTACAACTCAAAGCGATTATGAGATCATCAATCTATTAGTGTCTGCTGGAGCAGATCCCTTCCGTAAAAATTCAGATGGGTTATCTGCCCGGGATGTTGCGCAACTTTATGATGATATGGACGCCGGCGAAGCTCTTCAAGGTCGATATCAGCAGCAACTGTCTGATGATGATTTAGGAAAAGAAGAGGAGGAGTGGAGTTGAGGCCTCCCAAGAGAACAAGGACCTCCGTAAAATCGCACTTAGCAGTACCATCCTTACTGTTCTTTACGCTGTCTCAGCATGGGACCATTGGAGGCGATTGAGCAGGGCGCTTGCAGCCCAAACGATAGCGCCTCCCCAGAAGGCTCCAGAAAAAGAGGTCACTTCAACACCAAAAGAAAGGCTTCCTGCCATCCAAAATGTTAGAGCGTTGATGATCAGTGCAAATAGGCCGACAGTGAGGATTGTGATCGGCAAAGTAAAGATCAGCAAAAGAGGACGGACGATCGCGTTTAAAATACCGAGTATGAGCGCAAAAAATGCAGCAGCCCAAAAATTGGGAACTTCAATTCCAGGAATGCTATGAGCGATCCCTAAAATGACAAAGGCCATAATGATCAAGCGGATGACAAACATTTTTTTGCCAAAAAAGTTTAGTGTTAAATCAGATGAATTTTAGCAATTTTAGGATTTTCGAACATCTTAATAAGCTGTCCTAAACCAACTCGATATCCCTTAGGCGGTTGCGGTGCCCATGAACGATATAGTGGTTTCGCAAAGCAGGATTTTCAGTTCGGGCAAAGAGATCTTGCCCCAGGATAAAATTAACAATTTTTTTGGTGGCGCTGAGCCCAGTCTCATCTTCGCATAAGAACAGGGGCATCCAATGCGCCACATAATCGGGATCGCGCATTTCAACGGTCGGCTTTGTCCTCAAGGAAGCTGCGTATGCTGTCCTGTCCGGATCAACAGCATTGCGAGCATGCAGATCAGGTATGACAAAGCGGTCTTCGGCATGGTTTAGAAAGAGGGTCCGATCGTGAATTTCATTGAGGACCTTCGTGACGTCCATGGCCCATCCGCTCCACTTGATATAAGCGCGGACAAGCTCTTTCATGATGCAAAAGCAGGAAGTCCCATTGCGTTCCGCTTCTTCTTGGATAAATGGGGACTGATGCAAGAGCTCGCCGAGATTGTAGGTAGAATTATGGCTGACCAATCGTCCCGAAGCAGGGTGAAGCGCTGCCAGAGTCGCAGCAACCTGCGCACCGGTGCAAAATCCGATGAAATGGATGTTCGGTTCGGTAACATGGAGCTCGCGCTGTGCGAATTGATAGAAGGTGTCGGCATCTAAAGTGAGATCGTCGGGCGTGTGGACCTCTCCTTCTTGACCTGCGCAGGCGCGGAAATCAAACACGACAACGTTGAAGGGAAGAGGGCTTCTTAGGCCTTTGTCCAAAAGCCAATTCCAACCTTCTTCTCTTGAGATATCAGCCCAGTTCGGATTGGTGCAAATGATGGTGGGGATATCGGAATTTGTACTGCGCAACGTCCGGTATAAGGTTCCCTCGATCCTCACTCCATCGGGCGTTGTCGCCATCAACCGCGAGGGTTCGTAGGCAAGTCTTAGACGCCGGTCTTGAAAAGAAGCTTCCGATCCTTCCCAGCGCTCTATCCAAGCTGCTGTGGCTGATACATATTCTTCCCGGGTCGTGCGCATTCCTCCGACAAGATACTGTTTGGCATACTGATGGACAGGATATCCGATCCATTCATTGAGATATTGCATTGTTCGGTTAAAGCATAAATAGATTTTTTGACAAAAGGAATGAAAAGGGGAAGCGAGGATGTCTGAAATGTTATATTGCAAATGGCAATTTTCTTGAGTCCAGGTTGCTTGAAACGTGATTTCCCTCATGATCCCTCAGCTTTATTGTGTAAAGAAATTGTAAAGAATAGTGGTTAAAGAATTTTTTATCAACTCCTCATCCAGTTTAGTTGCAAGCAACTCGCATTTGTTGTAATTAATGTTATTTTAAATGTTGAAATAAACAGAAATTGACACTATGATTTTGATCTAAATTATTTTATCTGGAGGGTTATGAAGAAGTATTTTTCTTATGGAATGATCGGCATCGCAGGCGCTCTGTCAGTCATGACTGGGATGGACCATAAACGGTTCTCCTCAACATTTGGATCAATCGTTCCCGAGGTCATGCATTTTTCTCCTGAACATGATGTCGTCGTGACAGCTAAGACTTTTACGCCTGATGAAAGCAAGTTCCTTCTTGGCCATGACCTTATCAGCCGCGGAGTTGTTCCTGTCCAAGTCAATGTCCAAAACAATACGGCTAACGAATATTCCCTATGCGCCAGTTCGGTCGACCTTCCCCACATCGATCCTAATAAAGTTGCCTTTAAAGTCTCCAAGTCAGCAATTCCTAGGGCAATTGGCTGGAAGATCCTCAGCTTCCTTTTTTGGCCGCTCATGATCCCGAGCACAATCGATGGGATCCGCACTTATACCCACCACAGGAATTTAAAAAAAGATTTTAATGCGAAATCTTTAAAGGAAAAAGGAGAGGTCGTTTCTCCCTATTCGACATTCCACCGGATCCTCTTCGTGCCAAAAGACGGGGTAAAAGAGACCTTTGCTGTAACCGTGATCGATATCGAAACAATGGAACAGACATCGGTCGAAACCCACTTAAGCAAACAGGCTCCAGCTAAAGCTGCTGAAGAGGCGATGTCATAAAACTTCTTTTAATTCTGTATGCTTCCCCTCTGGATTTCTTAAGTTCTAGAGGGGCTAATCTTGAATACGTTTAATTTATTTCTAAATATCTAATTATTAAATGTTTAAGACAATCTATCCTGTCTATTTTATTTAAGCGATAAAAAAAATATTTATGTGTTCTTTTCTTGTTTTTCGCATTTAAATTAAACTGTATTTGTTTTGTATTAAAAATTATGGTAAAATTAGTTTAGTTAATTTTTTTGATAATAAAAATAGAGGTTATTATGGCAATTGAGACTAATCGGCGTATTTTTTATCCAAACCTTGAGATAGAGGATCAGCTAGAAGCTGCCGGCGTCGATCATTTAAAGGACGTAACAGGGCGTTTTCCAGATGAGCTTTTGCCTCCAAGCCGTGAGCGCTGGCAAATTGGCAACTTAAATGCAGATCTGACCGATCTCGAAATTCCAACAAAACTTTTAATGGCTGATGATTGGATTGTACGCACTGGATATATCGATTTGAAGAATGATCAACAAATGAGCAGGTATGGTTCTGCAATGAGCTGGGCATATCCATTTCAATTCTTGAAAGAATTTCCAGCTAGAGTCATTACAATCATCGTTCCTAACCAACCTCCTAGACGGGTCCAGTTCACAAGAACGGATGCAGACTATATTGACGCAGCTCGTCGCGTATTTGAATCTCTATATAGTCAAAATTATGATCGAATTTTGGGAGCTGAATTCATGGAATCAGAAAATGGCGATGAGGAACTTGCAGGTATCTACCTTAACATGGGCGAATATGACTACATTTACCCAAGGGATGGTTATCTGGACGATGAGGACAGGGCTTTGGTGGAACTATACAATCAAAGGTTCCTGCCGCCCATTAGCTCGAGTTCTTTCACTAGTCCAGATGTTTCATCACGAAGCGCTTCGACAAGCTTGTTTCAAACAACAAGCGAAGGCGATGAATTGAGTATTTCCGATGAAGATTTCAAGTATAGCTCGCCGGCTCCGGCATCCTCTCAAATTCAAAAACCTGAAGATGAATTGAGCATTTCCGATGAAGAGTTCAAATCAAGCTCGCCAGCTCCAGCATCCCCTCAAACACTAAGTCCAGAACTCCACACACCGATTCCAAAGCAGAAATTTACAGTCGTAACAAATGGCTATTATCGGTCTACAGGTTGAGGGTGCAAATGACTTTTGTAAGCGCCTCTCAGTCCGAAGGTTCGCAAGCCCCTGTTGCTCTCTATATCACTTCTCCAGAAGATAAGGTTGGTGCATTTACCGGTACAGAGGCCCAATTTTTAGCTCGAGTGGAAACAGCTGCCAGAAACGGCCTTACCGTCGATACGAAGGTGTTTCAAACGTTGGCTGAAATTGCAGAATATCTGCAAAGCGCCTATCCAGACGGAGTTGATCAATTGCATTTTCGAGGCCATGGGACTCCTACGAAATGTACCCTGACATCAGCAGATGGAGGGGTTGTATCCTCAGAGCTTACAGGAGATCATCAAGCGGATTTAGAGTCCATTTGTAAAAGCGTACGCCCAGGAGGGATCCTGGCAACGGAATCGTGCAACAATGGGTTAGGAAAGGATAATCTTCTCAAGTTTTTGGCTAGGCATGTACAACCTGGGGTTTTTGTACAGGGAAGCCGCTCTTCCGAATTTTCCATTGAATGCGCTCATGATTTGCCTAATCGGATCCGGTATATCGGCTCAAAAGGAGATGAGAGCAGGTGCTATTTTAAGAGTTCAGAAGGAAAAGTCCACCATGTCTGTTTGCCAGAAGTCGATGCGCTTTGGAATTTTTTTAGTTCGATCAAATCGAATTTTTCTGAAAAAGAGGGTTATGATTTTTGTTCTAATGCGGTGGGTTTGAGCCGCGCACCTTCCGAGATCGAAAAATTTAAGGGGAAGCACCAAGAGTTGATTAAAAGCCTTTACCATGAATTCGAAGCTATGCTGCGCACGATCTCATTGCAAAAAGGGGAAGCTCCGGCTATTTGGACAGAAATGTTGGATGATTTGGAAAAGCTGCACGCTTCCGATCAAGTCTTTACTTACGAGGGGCCATCGGAACTAATTTTGGCGCCAAGGCTTGAGTCCCATGAGTTATTGGTGGATGGGAAGGGAACCTTCCATAACCTCCATATCCCAGACAATACTTATGTGAAGATCTATTTGTTCCTTCTTGGCTGCGCCTATGTCGATAAGTACAAGACATTATTCATGATGCTCGACAATGGAGAGAGGATTACAGCAACGTCTGATAATCCATCGATTCGTTTAATTTATGCGCTTTCTAATTTGGCCATCCATCCAAACCAATATGCAACGCTGACCGAAACGGTGTTGGGAAGGGTGCATCGGCAGATCAAGGAGTGTTACCAGCTGGCTAAACAGCATGGACGAATACAAGAGTGGTTCGAGGCGATCGGATCTACAGAGGATCCATGCTTTGATGCTTACATGGAAAAAATCTCAGAGTTCCATTTCAACGAGCTTCATTTGGAAGAAAGGGATTTGAAGCTAAAAAAGGCGATTGAGAGCAATGACTTGGAGGCTTTTAGGGCGCTTGTCGAAGAGGGGATCGACATCTATAGCCGCTATCGGGACGGCAGATCGATTTGCGACGTTGCTCTGCTTTGCAGATCTAAAGAGATGCGCAATGAGGTCTTTGCCCTATTCCCAGACGGCAAACTGCCGAAACTGACGTCCATGAAATCCTCTATGAGTCCAACAGCCGCATACGATAAGCTCTTTACACTATCTATCGAGATGATCCATAGAGGCCTATTTTCCAATGCTCTTGCGATTGCCCAGGCTGTACCCAATGATCGTCTACGAGATACTGCTATCAAGTATGTTGAAACAACTGTCGCCTATAAGAAAGCGAAGAATAGTCGTTTGATTCATCCTTTAACTGATGATGAAAGATCTTTAATGGCGCTTGGGCAAGCAGTTAAGCGAATCCTGGGGGTTTCAGCTTCTATAAAAACTCCAGCCGAAGTCCGGCAATTTCTCTCTGATCTAGTAGATGCAGACCAATTAAGTCTGATAACGCATCTTGATCTCAATGATAAAGGTTTGCAGTCCGTTCCACCTGAGATCCTATTCTTTCCCAACTTGACCCACCTTAACTTATCAGGGAACCAGCTCATCGCCATTCCTCCTGAAATCAGGAGCCTAACCCATCTTCAGGAAATCAATTTAAGCCACAATGAGCTTTCTGAATTTCCTCACGAAATCTGCCATTTGTTAGAACTAAAAAAAGTTAATCTGAATGGCAACCTGATTGGAATTCTTCCTTCGCTGATCGAGCAATTGACCTCTTTAGAATCCCTTAGCCTCTGTGAAAATCAATTCGAGCGAGTTCCTTTAGAAGCAGCCTCTTTGCCAAATTTAAGGGAATTAGTTCTTTCGCATAACTGGATCAAGCAACTTTCAGCAGAGGATTCAGCCCTCTGTGAAAGGATCCCATCGGTCCATCTTTTTGGGAATCCTGTCGAAGGACCACTTGAAGAGAATTAAATCAACGTTCAGGAGATCTCCATGTCAGCTACTTCTTTGTCTGAGTTCGTCGCAAACAACTACCATATTGTTTATCCGCTGCAGCATCCTTTAGAAAAGACCCATATTTTCCTCCTCTGCGAACATCACGAAATCGAAGCCCATCGGAAGATCAATGCGCTTTTTATCGATACTTTTGCCGATCCAGCCAGTCCAGTCCTCGTTGAAGCAGAAAAAGCAGGCGTTCAAATCGACCAAAAGACCAATATCCAGTCTGCATTTCTTTCCCGTGACTTTAACGTATTCGGATGGGACAAGTCGCGTGTCTCAGAAGCGGTTGCTAAAACACCGGAAATGGTCCAAAAGATCGAAGAGTTCAGGCAACGAGAAATCTTATTGGCTTTGAAGAAAATTGACATGGAAAAAACGGGGAAGCAAAGCTTATCGGAGATCCAAGAGGAATCAGGCAGGCTGCAAAAGGAGTCATTTGCATTCTATAGGGAAAATGAGCTTCTTTTGCCCATGATTGAGTATATGAACGACCAAGAGGTCTTTCTTGAGCGCAACCAGGGGATGGTCAAAACCATCGCCCAATTTTCCGGAGAGGGCAAGAAACCGGCCTTTTTGATCTCTGGGTTATCTCATTTGATGCCCAAAATGTTCCTTTCGAGCTTTTTCCCGATCGACTTTGCCGATCCGCAGCTGGATGGGATCAACGTGACCGTTCTCAGCCCTGCAAAGTGAACCAGCTGATCGCATAATCTCGTATAAAAATCAGTTCCAATTTATTCACTATCTAGTTGATAATTAACAGTTTAGCGGTTATTATTTTTCAGTAAACATAAGAGAATCTTGCATTTCAAGAGCTTGGTTCAATATTTTTTTAATAAATTTTCTTCTAATTAACGAATCTTAACAATTTTTTGATACAATTCATGCAAAAGGTAAGATTTTTTTATTAATCATAATAGAGGTTTTGGCATGTGTCATATTTGCGTAGCTTCAAATGCATCATCTTGCGTCCTTGTGCCGCCAGCTTCAATGCCTGCACAAGCGGATATTCAAGTTGCCAATCATAAAATTAAAGCGATCATTCAGGAGTCGATTGCTGCCAATTGTATTTCAGCTTCATATCTAACAGAAGCGCAGATAATGGATTTATCTGCAAAGTTCGTGCAGTACGTTAAAGATAAAGACCGGTTTGCTCCTCATCAGAATGTGCCTGCTGCAAGATTAGAAAATTGGCTGCATGATGCGTGTTGGATCGATGTCGATGGAACAGAAACATTGATGTTAATAGGCCGCGAGCTTGGTTCTGGAGGGCAGTGTACAGTATTTTTGGGGATGACCCATTCAGGAGATGAATGTGCGGTCAAGGCTTTGAACGAGGAAGACCCAGATCCGTCTAGAGAGAGGGGGCTGATCCAAGATCTCTCGGGGTCAAAGCATATCATCCGTCGTTTTGCTTCTAGTGAATGGCATCGCCTTGAAGAGGTTTGCTCATCTGACCTCAGTTTTATTTGCGATGGGGCTCATGAGAAACAAGATCCAGATGCTCTTTCGTTATTGAATCGTCGAAGAGAGGATATCAATCTTGGCATCTTACAGGGGATTGTGGATATGCATGTTCAAGGAATTGGTCATTTTGATATTAAATTGGAAAATATCCTTGTTTCACAATCGGAAGAGATCAAGATTGCCGATTTTGGAGCCGCTATTCGGCTCGGCGATAGGCTGCGAGGTGGAACTTTTGTTTTTGCTTCTCCTGAACAAATTGATTTGTACGTAACGATGTGCTCCGAAAGTGGGTCCAATTTTCAATTGTCGAAGCCTCAACAGGTCGACGTATGGCATACCATGCTTGTCTTAGCACAAATAAACCAAGATCAACTAAGCCCTGAATTTCAAGTGCGGATAAAAGAATTCTTAAAGAAGTTGAGTGATATGCGCCAAGATGTTGAGATCGTTCAAGGGAACACTGTCACCTACGATGTTCCACAATTCATGGCAAACGCCAAAGGTTACTTAAATCTAATCGTTCAGGATAGGATGACGAAAGGGTTGAATCCGCATGGACTCTTTTCCGATTTGGTCCCAACTACAAATTTTGAAAAACTGCTAAAGCAGATGGCGATGTTTAGCGCTGATAGCCGGATCTCTTCAGAGGAAGCTTTAAACTTTTTTAAAGCGTCCTGCGTCTCTGCGAATCCATAAGAGGACTTTCCAGGACGATAACGGCATGAACAGTGTCCTCCTTGTTGTCATATCCTAGCAGAATAGGAGAAGGAGGATGAAGATATACCTGGGGCTTTTTGTATTCTGTTGAATCGGAAACGATGAGAAATGGGCAGTGGATCAGCTCCGATACGCCCGGAATTTTCGAGTTCCGAAGAGTTGATCCATGGTCTGTACCGGTTAAAATGACGAACAGGCCTTGTTTTGACTCATCTATGATTTTTTTTCCCTGATAATTGACAGCAAGGACCCGTTTTTCTTTATTCATCGGAATATTCGGGTGGCAGCCAGCAATGGCTGCTGCCTGTGAATCGAACCCAACAATACGGACCCCCACTTCTTTTGCCCTCAAGACAAGACCCATATAGCTGTAGGGAGGGCATAGGCCATACTTACGGTCAAGATCCTCAAGAAACTGGGTAATATGAATTGGCAGACAATCGGTTCTTCCTTCAAACCAATCGTCTAAGTCTTTTTGCATTAGATCGTGCTTTATATGCTCAAGATAAAGGGTATCGACCCCCATGGCCTGAAGTTGCGGAAGAAGCGTATAGAGAAGCCTCTTGGGTGATTGTTCGGAATGCAGTTCTCCGATGCAAATGCCTTGGAATTGATGGAGGGCGTATATTTCTTTAAAAATGAGCTCGGGTTCGGTCTGTTCAATAGGACAGTCGACAGTTTCATGCCGAGGCAGTGTTTCAAAAAAAATGTGCGCTTCTTGGATTAGCTTTCTTGATTGGTCTCTAAGAAAATCCTTCTGGGCATTGCGGGCATAGGATTCCATCATAGAACGATCAGGAGGATAAGAAGTTGCCTGGCCGATGGAGCTCATAGGATACATGTTCTTTATGGATGGGTTGCATTATACTAAGAGCTGCTCTTAAGCCCAAGTCTGAATTTATTGACCCGCATCTTAAAATAGGTGAAACAATATGGGGGCCAGCCAAGGTTGCTTTGCTCTCGAAGGTTCATCAGACCTTTGTCTGACCTCTTAAGATCCAACATAACATCAATTATCAGACGTTTTCAAAGTCTGGAATAACACCTCTCCTCAGACTGAAATTGATATATACCGCTAATAGTTAATTGTTTGCTCTCTTAAAGCGTCTGGGATATAGACTGCTGCCATATTATCTCTCATCTTTCTAACTAGTTAAGTCTTTTCGAAAACAGGTTATAACTAACATTCATCTATACATAAACATTAGTTTTTAATTATAATTTCGAGCGATTATTAACCTTTCCATGTGGATTTATATGGGTAGTAAAATTAATTTTAAACAAGACTGTAACTCTCTTTATCCAATTCCACACAACCCAGATGATGTTCCGGATGCAAGCCAAGAAGGTCGGATTGTTTCAAGTCAACCACCTCAGGCCCTATCGCTGATCTTCTCCTTTATCTCAGGGAACAACCGGCCGGACGACTTAATGAACCTGCGAACTGTCCGCGAAGTCTGCACGCTTTGGAACCAAGTTGCTGAACTTGCAATTTTGAAGCCCTATTGGCACATGGTCAAAGAACTGCCCTGTTTTAAACTTCCTCAGTTTGCCCAAGTGTTTGAGCAAATTGAAACGACCAATCCTGCTATCGGACAGTCATTTATTATTAAGTTTCAAGAGCTGTCAGCAAAACTGCTTCCCTCTCCAGCCACACTCGTTCTACCTCGGGATTATCAAGGGCTTTTTGATTCCTCATTGAAAAAAATGTGGAGCAAACTATGTCCGATGTTAGGCTTTCAGGTGGATGATCCGATTTCTAAGGATGCCATTGAGATCCGTGCATGGCTAAATGATCCCGCAAATGCACATCGCCTTAGTCAAGTTTATGCGCTTGACCTTTCCCATCTTGAACTAGAATTTTTGCCGCCGGAAATTGGCCTGTTCACTCAACTTAAAACGCTTTGTTTACGCTACAACAGCCTTTCCAGCATAACGCCCCAGATCGGCAATCTCGTTCAATTAACCCATCTTAACGTAGAGCACAACCATCTGAAGGAACTGCCCTCCGAAATCGGCAACCTTTTTCGATTGAACTATTTGAATGCATCTCATAACAGGTTGCAGTCCTTGCCCCCGGAAATGGGCAATCTTGTCCAATTGGTCCAACTTTACTTAGAACATAATGAACTGGAATCTTTGCCGCCGGAAATCATTAAGTTGACTCGCCTCTTTCAGTTTTGCCTATTTGGCAACAATCTAAGGAACTTGCCTAGCGAAATCCTCAGTCTTGTTACGCCAGATCCTTTTTCAATAGAAAGTAATAACAACTTAAAGACTTGAACTTGCCTTCTTGCCCTAGTTATCTGAGTGGAAACTAAGCAAGCGGACAATTTTATCGATTAAACCTCTGCTCAATGAACTGTTTTCTACACCCCTCTTATAATCCTGCAAAGTAAGATTTGGGGTCCTGAGCGGTGCCGATAGCACAGCTGATTCCACCGTATTCGAAGCGCTGTTTAGAATAATGCCAAAAAATGCCGCGGCTCGGTTATTGGGAAATTTACATGCGCTATAAAAGGACCTCGAAGATCTTCCAGGATAATTGTAAAAGCGGGCTTGGTCTGGAGAAACGCACATGACCATTGGCTGTCCAGGTGCTTGATACGGATGGATATGGACATTTTGCATGCCAAACCGATTTAGAGGAAGCTGTGTGTTTACTGGACCTCTTGAGCTGTCAATTCCTTCAGCCTCAAAGATTCCCATTGATAAATTTTGGTTGTGCACTTCTCCAAACTGAGCATTCGGATATGCGGCGGAATGATAAATGACATTCCGTTTGCCTCGTTCATTTTGATTTTCAATCACTCCGGGAATATCTTGCCAAACGATGAAATAGAGGTCTAAGTGCTCTGCATCATAGTTTGCAAACTCTCTTCTAATCGCCTCAGGAAACTCGTGCAATTGCCTGATAGGCAGTTTGACCGTTAACAATTGCGAAAGGATTGGGTAGCCTGCTTGGTATTGACCGATTTGCGGAATGCGGTCCATATGAAGGGCATTACAAGTCCCTGGTTGTGTCAATCGTCCGCTCAAGTCGATAAAGTTAGGATTGCCAATCCCCTGCTGACGGCTTCTAATGGGCATTGCCATTTTAATTTGCCAAGTGGCAAGTTCTCTTTCTTGCGCTATGCTATCTTCGATCCTTTCTTCCGAACCATTTTTTGCTGAATAATAGCAGAAACAATCCAAAAAGCTGTTTAACAGATCGACAAATGCATTCCATAAGAAGCTAAGAACGCTTTGAGAAGAAGATTGCTCGGCTGCATTTGTTGCAGAACTAGACTCTATTTGAGCGCTCTCTTGCGCGCCAAAACATTCATCGAGGCTCCTGAGCAATAAGGCTGGATCATTTTTGGCCCTTTTTTCTCCCCAGTCCCTATCTTCTGTATTGGGCGAGCCGGAATGGTACCAAATCTTGCCGCCTACGTTTTTTTTATCTTCTTGAGGCAATGAGTCAAATATTTCATACGCAATACATCTTATAGCAAGATGTAAATGGTTGGGATTATCTAATGCATGTATCTCGCCATAATTTGCTTCCGACGGCCTATTAGCTAAATTCCAAATTTGCCAAAATATTTTTTGACGAATTGTCTCTGGAAGATTAACTAATGTTCCTTGAGAACGAACATCTTGAGTGTTAAGCTGATATAGATTCAGAAGATGTCTATAAGCAGACGTTCTTGCTAATTGCTGATTTAACGACATAATTAAACAAATCCATTTATTTTGATATAATTTTATTTTATTAATAGTTAAATGTAAATTATCAAAGAATATTATAAATCTAATTTATTTTTATAATCCAAATCGGTTTGCATAGCCTATTTGAACCTATCTCAAAAAATTTTTCGTCGAGTTTTAGATTCTTAGAATGCGTTTTGCTGAAAAGGGTCCCCACCGAAGAAATGGCTGCTGGCCAACGGATGGAAGCATGGAGCAATCGTCAGAATTTTGAATCGGATCAGCTGTTCCCATGAAGTGAAGTTCTTTCTGGCATCATACGGCTCAGATCCGAATACCCCTTTCAAGGCGGCTTTTTCCATTTGCAAAAGAGCAATCGGCGTAATAATCAAACTGGCAACATTTGCCTTCCAATCTTTGACACGCTCTTCCCATGGCGTATCAGCCCTTGGAAACCACAGTTGAACGGCGCTCAATGCTACGATCAAACGGATCGCTGATATGATTGCGGATAGGACAGAATAAAGCACTGTGCCGAATAAAAGCAGAAAGCATTTGCTTCTGACGATAAGAGGATCTTCATTAAAATAGAATTTGCACGACATCTCATCTTTTACCCAACGCGGCTCCCCGTTCGAAAACTGAATGGTCTGATGGGTAATCTCTTTCGGCACTTCAAGATCAACGTGATTTAATAGAACTGACCATCGGCCTCCTTCGTCTAGATCGCCGTTTTTTAGACCGTAGTCTTCCAATCGCAGGTCAAATAGATTTAAATACCCATTGATCCAACTATTTTCAGATCCAAAGCATTCATGCAAGCTCCTAAGCAGAAGAGCTGGGTTGTCCTTTGCTCTGTTTTCGCCCCAATTTCTATCGTCTGTGCTTGGCGAGCCGAAATGGTACCAGATCTTGCCTCCTACCTTCTTTTTATCCCCTTCGTTCAACACGTCAAATAAATCATTTACAGTATATTGGACGGCCAGGTGGAGCCGCTCGAGATGATCAAGGGCATGGATCTTGCCATAGTTTTCCTCTGAAGGTCTGTCTGCTAAGTCCCAGATGTGCCAAAAGAATTTTTGAGCGACGTTTTGTGGAAGTATGTCGATAAGCTTTTGATTATCATGATTCTGAGAGGTAGTTTGGTAAAGGCTAAGCAACTGGAGATATTGATTAGTTCCTTTTAGATCCAGATTTAATGACATTTCATCGCTTTTGTTTTTGTTTAAACATATTTAATTATACAAAAATTAACTGTTTTAATCATTGTTAACGTTTTAATTGTCATTTTGAATTGGTTTGATATAGTTTAATTACACTGGACACTGTTTATAAAGCTAAGGTATAATGCTCTCAAAAAATTATTTGGGAGATCTTTCTATGACAGGACATGCCCTCGGTGCGTTAGCTAACCAATCTGGTCCCCTGACATTTCCCGATGACTTTACGATTTCCGGGTTTTACAATAGCCCCGTCAGCAATATGGTCGGATACTTTCCTCCAGTCGGAACCGCTGTGGGGCTTGGACGCATCGCCTTTACCGTTTACCTGATGGCAACAGAACCTTATTCACGGGAACTGCGCGACCGCTGCATCGCCCGGCTGGTTAGAGGTGTATTAGAGACGTTTGCCTTAGGTATTGCGCTTGCCGTCTATGACTTGCTCCAGAAGATCCAGTTCGCTCCTTCCTTACAGGCTATGACACCATTTCAAGCCCTCTTTGATACCTCCCAGGCAAGAACGATTGGGACAGCTCCTGAGGCATCGATCGAGCTTGATCGGTTTACCCAGATCAGTTCCCATCAATTTACAGACCATGCTCCTCAACTGGTCGCCTTTTACCACAGCAAACCACCTCAGGAGCAACTGCTCCAGCAATATGCTGGATATCGGTCGCAAGGAAACCATGCATTGAGGAACCAACAGATTTTTACTGGCGCAGACTTTTACACGCGCCACGGAATCATGCATTCCTGTTTTGTCGCTCAGATGATCCCCTATTTCATTCAGCACTACCGCGATTTGGGTCATGCGGAAGCGTTGGCGATGACGCAAGAAGATATCGCAGCCATGCAGGTCGTTGGATTTTTACACGACTACGGCCGGATTGCTTTGCAGGACGATCTAGGGAGAGACTCTCCCCGTTCCGAGATGATCAGCCAACGCGCCGCCAGCGATTATTTGATCCATGTGATGGGATTTGCTCCCGAGCGCGCCGAGCGTTTTGCACGTGCGATCACATCGACCCATCTGCCGATGAATGCGGAAAAACCATTGTTTGCCCAAATTCTCCAATCGGCGGATAGTTTGGCAATCCATCGCGCAGACGATTGGCAGTTCGATCATCGCCACATCGATGCGTTCCGCTGGATCGATCTGCAAGTCACAGAAGAAGCGCAGCGGACGAATCCACGCGAAAGGATATTCCAGATCGCTGATGCAGCAAAGCTCTTCCTCGTCGATCTTGGAGACTCCCCTCACAATGCAACGGGTCTGTCCGCTGCTTATCGAGGACAAGCGATCGCTGGTCAATTTTCCCTCGAAACAAAGCGGCAATACGAAACAAGCCCCCAATGCTATCAGCTTATGGCTGACCGCTTGGGCCGTTTTCTAGCCTAATCGATTTCGTTGAATGCCTCCCTATTCAATAAATCTCTTGCATAACCGGCTTTGTCTGAAAAATCGGAGATTTTTTCACGGGTTTTTAGAAACTGTTTACAGTTTCGGATCTCACGAATGAGTCGACTCGAGAAGACTCGACGAGAGAGTGAGATAAAAACCTGTGATAAAAGAACGATTTTGCCAGGTGAATGAGGTTATGCAAGAGATCTAAGTGCAGGCAAATCTTCTTTTCATTATTTTCCTTTCTTTGTAAGTTGAAGATTGCCCATTGCTCTTGCGATTTTCGCACATGGGGAATGCTCTCTTATCCCAACTTAAGGACAAGCAGGATGGATGCTCTATATTTTGCCTTTCTAGCCTATGCAGCGATTGGTGTTGTCTCTGGCGTCATGGCAGGATTGCTAGGTATTGGAGGCGGGCTGATCACAGTTCCTTCTTTGTTCTTCCTGTTTTCCTATTTGAAGTTTCCTCAGGCCTACGTGATGCATCTTGCGATAGGCACATCGCTTGCTGCGATGATTTTCAATACCCTTTCATCCTCGCGGGCTCATAACAAGAAAAAAGCTGTCATGTGGCCTCTATTTAAAAAAACTGTCCCAGGACTTGTTTTAGGTGGGATTATCGGTGGAGTTGTTGCAGATTTTATCTCAAGCGTTATCTTGGAAATCATTTTTGGAGTGTTCTTGTGCTTTATCGGATTTCTGTTTTTCCGCAGGATCCAGCCCCACTTTAAAGAGTGTTCAGTTCCCAAAAATCCGATCTTTTCCCTGATTTTTATGTCGATTGGGATCTTTTCCGTGATCTTGGGACTTGGAGGCGGGCTATTTTCTGTGCCCACGCTGACAGCGTTTCGGGTTCCTCAAAAAAGCGCAATTGCGACATCTGCTGTCATCACCTGTTTGATGACCTTTATCGGAGCGATCGCATTTTTAATCCTAGGTTTGGAGACAGCTCAGATCCCTGAATCGTTGGGATTTATTAATATCCCCGCTTTTTTTATCATCGGGATCGTTTCATTTTTCTTTGCTCCTCTTGGCGTTAAATGGGCCCATGAGCTTCCCGATCAAATTTTGAGAAGAGTATTTGGAATTGTATTAATTTTGACCGGCATCTCGATGTTGGTCTAACCTGCTGCGAAGAGTGAAATGCCTACATATTTAATCGGATTTAAGGTCATCCGCCCCCGTTTCGAGCTTGAGCAAGAAAGAAGCTTGGAGTGGATTGCTCAAGCGCATGCCCGTGCTGAAGCTGCACGCTCCGGACGCTCCGATCCAAGCTTTCTTGAGGAGATCAAAAAAGGTCTCTTCAAAGTCGGCTTTGGCAAAGACAAGATCCAAAAAAGGGGGATCCAGATAGAAGACTTCTTTTCCAATGATTGGGCAAAGATGTCGATCTATCCGCTTGATTCTTCCCCATTGGGAGTTGGATTCAAAGGACGCTCGCAGGCCTTTAACAAGGAAGTCTCTGGTGTGTTTGATGCTTTCTATCCGGAAGGATCTTCCTTTCCAGACCATTTGATCCATGTGACATGTACGGGGTACGTTGCCCCTAGCCCTGCCCAGCAAATCGTTTCGAGAAGAGATCAGGGAGAGAAGACTGCTGTCACCCATGCCTACCACATGGGATGTTACGCATCGATCCCGGCATTGCGGATCGGTTCCGGGTATCTTCACCTCCCCTCCCCTGCTACACCTTTACAGGTCGATATCGTCCATACAGAGGTATGCAGCCTTCATATGCACCCCCTTAAACATTCGATCGAGCAGCTGATCGTCCAAAGCCTATTTGCCGACGGGTTTATCAAATATAGCCTGACCAACGGAAAAACCATTGAGCCTGGGCCTGCGCTGCTGATCCATTCTCTTCACGAAGAGACGATCCCCGATACGTTGGCGAGCATGACCTGGTCCTGCGAAGACCATGGGCTGGCCATGACGCTTGCCAAAGAGGTTCCGGCGCAAATCTCATCTGCATTGCCAGGCTTTATCCAAAGGCTCTGGAAAAAAGCTGGGCTGCAAAAGCGTAGACGCACCCTTTTTGCCGTCCATCCCGGAGGCCCTAAAATCCTCCTCCAAGTGCAGCAGTTGCTGGGATTGGAACCGGAACAGCTGCGCCACTCCCAAGAGATCTTAAAGACCTGTGGAAATATGTCCTCTGCGACACTTCCCCATATTTGGAACCTTATTTTATCGGACGATCAGGTTCTAGAAGGAACGCAAATTGTCAGTTTAGCTTTTGGCCCAGGATTGAGCATTTCGGGCGCTTTATTTGAAAAACGGAGGAACTAGCCAATGCATTTCCTTTTGACGATTCCGTTTATTGTTCAAGGGCTTGCGATCGTGTTCGATGAGTATGTGTTTCATCGAAAGAGAGGCTTGCCCCGCTGGGAAAGGATCGGGCATCCTTTGGACACATTGACCGTGTTGACCTGCCTGCTCTTCATTCTTTTGGTCCCCTTCACGGCAACGGCATTTAAAATCTATGTCGTCCTGGGCCTCTTCTCATGCATCTTCGTGACAAAGGATGAATTCATTCATAAGGAATGCTGCCCTGCATCAGAGCAATGGCTCCACTCTGTCCTCTTCATCAATCATCCTGTTCTTTTGGCCGCGGCAAGCTTGATGTGGCCGTTTTTGCATTCCAATGAACCGCCCTATTGGCTTTTAAGGTGGTTTAATGAGCCTGGGTTTTTTAAACTCTTCCTGCAGGTTCAGACGGTTTTTGTGGCTCTGTTCATGTTTTATCAAGCGATCTACTGGAACTTAATATGGAAAGAACCAAAAAAGACAGAGAATGACAGCATATGATCAACAACGCCTTCTATGACGATCTAAACGATGCCTGGTATGAAGATGAATGCCATCCGATCGCCCTATTGCGCGCTGAAAATGCGGTTCGCAATCCTTGGATATTGAAAACGGTGCGGGATTATGGAAAAAAAAGATGCCGCATCCTGGACATCGGCTGCGGAGGAGGACTGCTCTCCAATGAACTCAGCAAAGCGGGCCATGTTGTCACAGGGATAGATCTTTCCCAATCGAGCCTCGACCAGGCCAAAAAAAGGGATGAAAGCAAAAGGGTCGAGTACATCTATTGCAACGCAGAAAAAATCCCTTTTGAAGATGAGACGTTTGATGTTGTCTGTGCGATGGACTTTTTAGAGCATGTCGAAAAACCTGAAGCGATCATTCAAGAGGCCAGCCGACTGCTTAAGCCGGGAGGCCTCTTTTTTTTTCATACCTTCAATCGCAATATTTGGAGCTATCTGTTGGTGATCAAGTGCGTCGAATGGCTGGTGCCCAATGTTCCGCGCAACATGCACGTCTATAACTTATTTATCCGCCCCGACGAGCTGAAGAGCATGTGCTTGAAATCAGGCCTTCACATGAGGTCGATCCAAGGACTGATGCCCGATATGAAGAGCAAAGGGTTTTGGAAAAGCTTTGCCAAAAGAAAGATCTCTTCCGACTTCCGCTTTGTCTTCACACCCTCAATTAAAGTCGGATTTGTGGGATTTGCATGCAAAGGCTAATTGCAAATTCCATTCAAGGTCTAAAGTAGTTCATTTGCATCGCGTCTTTGGGAAGGATACGGTTAGAGGATATCCCTGTTCCAAGGGCGCTCATCACCTCGATGAGTTCCGGCTCTGAATCCGTCAAAGATGGATCTTCCTGTAAAATTTGAGAAAAGCCAAATCTCTGCTCTTTTTCAAGCAGGGCCTCATGAGCATCTGTAAGCGCCATAAGTCTCATCTGGGCTGGTCTAACCTGATGAACCTCTTCAAAATAGTCCTTTCCTGAGACGAGATGGTATGCGATCCTAAAGAGTCCATAGCTATCCGCTTTTTTCCCTGATCTTATTTGTGAAGGTTTAATGTTTTCTACTGGATGATAAGCAAAATCACCGCCTCGACTCATTCTTAGACTTTTCCCTTCTTGTGTTGAAGAGCCAAAATCAATCAATTGCACTTTTCCTGATGGAAGCATGATCACGTTGGAGAGTTTGATATCACGGTGGCAAATACCGTTATCATGGAAGGCTGCAACACCCTCGCAAAGGCCTTTTAAGATTTCTCTAATTTGATCTTTTGAAAATTTTTGATCTTTCAATTGCTCTAAATCAACGGAACCTTCTGTGAAATTGCCGAGTGTTCCGATTGCGTAGAACTCTCTACCATCCTCTAACTGATCATAACAATCCATCAGCAATTGAGCTTGATCTCGATCCATTATTTTAAATCCTTCCAATTGGTCCCAAACAAGAATATGGGAATTGGCAGCTACATTGGGATGTTCAACAACTATGCTTAGCCATTCCCCTCCAATCCTATTTTTATTTAGCCTGTAGGCCTTAGATTGATCTGGATTGTTGAATCCATAAATGGGAAAGAGTCTTAAAACTTTTTTTTCTTCAGATTCATTTTGTTCCATAATGAAAACACCTGAATTTGAACCCTTACCAAAAGGCTGAATAGACAGATACCCAAAATGGGTAGTAAGCAAATCTAGAACTTCAACAGCCCAGGAATCTGTGAGCGCTCTCGTCGAATGGCGATAAAACACCTGAACTATTTTTTCGTAATTAGTGTCTTTAAGACTTGAAAGAGCCTCTTTTCTTTTGAATGCATTCATTACAGGATCTAGCGCAGCATAACCTTTAGCTCCTTCCATTCTTAAGACATTATCTGTTAATAGGACAGCTCTCGATGGGCTTTCTGCCTTTTCAGAACAGTCATTGATTCGGCAACTGGTCAAACAAGCGTGACTTTTCGGTATTAGCCTCTCGTTGTGTAAAGGATAAGATGTCTTTTCATCTGCATCATAGCCGCCTAAGGAATTAGACATGCTCTGTCTTGAGCATCGACTGTAAGATGAACTGGCTTTTCCAACTGTGGGTTGCGAAATAGATATCCTATCGTCTACATCATAACCGCCTAAGGAATCCGACATGCTCTGTCTTAAACAGTGGCTGTCAGATGAACCAGCTTTTCCAACTCTAGGTTGCGAAATAGATATCTTATCCTCTGAATCATAACAACTCTCCGACAGCTTCTCCGTTTTAGTAGAGTCTGTTGAATCGGATTCAGTCAAATCAATCCAACTTAAACCAGAAGAAGCATCACCTGACGAAATTTTTAAAAAGCTCATTTTATTACCTTTTTGATTTCCTCGATGCATTAAATTGTATGACATAATAATTTTTATTGTATAAAGAATTGTCGCTTATATTATTTTCCTGTTATTGCATTTACTGTAATTATAAATTGTTAATTATCAATAAGAAGTGAAACAATAAAAACAGATATTATTATAAGTGACAGAACCGTGGATAAATTGGTCAAGACATCTAAATTTCAGGAACTTAGAGATAGAAAGAAACGGCAATATGTGGAGTTATACTGCACCTGATCATGCTTGAAATCCAGCCTTTGACAGATATAAAGAGCAGAGGTTTGCCAAAAGGAAGATCTCTTCCGACTTCCGCTTTGTCT
>JAFEGF010000029.1 GCA_018240225.1 Verrucomicrobiota bacterium | reverse complement strand
GCAAAGCAGGTGAAGTGCCCTTGGGCACGAACTGGGCAGGGCAAAGCAGGTGAAGCGGCTGTGCTCGACTAGCGATGTGCTACTGAGCTCCACTTGATGGGGCCGGCCCAAAAAAGTAGAATATTGACCATGTGAAGAATTTTTTTTAGCTATTCCCTGTCAATCGCATGCAATTAGGCGCTCTAGGCTTTATCGATTAAAAAATTAACTTTATTTTTATCGAATTAAATTGATGAAAGTATTTGTATGTAATGCAAATAGAAGTTGTGATATAATACTTTTGTTGATCGGTAATTAAATGTTTATTAATCCGATGAATTATATAAAAATTATTATTTATTTTTCGGGGATTGATCTATGACTGCTCGGGATTTGTCGATATCAATGATTTCATCCCACATCTCCAGCATGCGCGCGCAGATATTGCCTTACAATCAAACGGTTGAACAATGCGATCGTGAACTGAGCGAGCTGCTAAACAGTCACGATGCTTCCGCACGCCATGTCAATAGTCGAATTGCCGACATTTCAGACAGGATATTAAAGCTTAAGAACAATGCCATGATGCATCTTGGGTTTGTTCCTGAGAAGTTGAGCCTGTTTTGCCAATCCTACGATCCCTTTTTTCAAGATTGGAATTGGATGATGCACGATGATGGCTTCCAGAACCCATTTCAACGGTTTTTCTCTGAAATTAACCGCCTCTCCTCTAGAACCGATCTTACAAGGGGTGATTACGGGAGGCTAAAATTCTGTTTTTCTCAACTTCCTGAAGAGGAAAAACTGGCTGTTTTGCATTACTTCAATCCTCTTTCAGATCCAGCCTCTTGTTCTGATGCCTCTTTAAGCGAAGAAGAGCTGTGCAGCATCTTGACCGACGAGAAAAGATTTGATGAGATCCTGCCTGCAAGGATTGAAGTTTTTCTAGGACGGCTAAGATCGGAATACTTGCCCTTAAAAACGAGCCTATTAGGACTGGACGACCTAGATTTTTTGAAGCATGACGTGGAAAAAAGAGCCCGTGCTCAAGGTGTTGTGATTGAAGATTGGGATTTGGACTGGCGCCACCACCATCTCTATGATTCTCCTGAGAGGCTTGTTTCTGCGTTATCCCAGCTTACTCTGATGAGGCGCAATGAAATGCTGTTTAGCCTATGGAAGAGTCTCCGGCAAGTCGGATCTGGGCCTGCAGCTTCCCGATTATTGCTGCAGTGTCCTCTGCTCGAAGATTTCCGAAGAGGCAGAGTCCTTGAGATTGGCCTTACAGTAATCAACGAACTGCAGATGCGTGCTGCACTATTGAACAGGTTTGACGTCTTTCAATTGAAAATCGAACGGAAATATCCCTCTTTAAAGTGGGTTTTTGCTGATCTTTCGAATCCCCTTTCGAAAGGGATGAATGAAAAGCGGATGCAGATCATTTTATCTCCGTCTTTGTTGTTCGGACAGTCCGCAGCTTCGTCTTCCATAGCAGCTGAAACTTTCTCGTCTGAACTTGGCTCAGGATCTAAATTAGCCTCTTCTTTGAAAACCTACTTGTCGGTTGCTACCGAACTAACTAAGCTGGATGGAATGGAAGAAGCGGATGCGAAATATTTGCTCGATGTGGCAAATAAGCAATACGCCTTGAGGCCATCTGCGGAAACGGTTCAAAGCGAACAGTCTTTATTGGAGCTGCTAGGCCAAGCTAAATGTGCCTTAAGAAATCGTCAGCTTATTCCTGAAAGCGGACGCGTCCGTCAAAAAGAAGAGCAGTATCAATCGCTCTATTTTATACGAAAAGATGGGGGGATTCTTGGTAAATTTAAGCCCTTGCCCGATGATTCGTTAAAGAAAGAGATGCTGGGGGAAGCGTTTAATGCGATATTAGGAACAAGTTTTGCCCCTTCGGCAAACAGCGTATGGCTCTCTATCCGAAAAGAACTATTATTTATCCGTTCATTGTTGGCGGATGATCGGTTTGAAGAAGCCATGAAGCAGTTCAATTTTCTTGATGAAGTAGTACGCGAAGAGATCTATTATCTGCTTTTCGATTTAAAAACGCCTACGGAATATGTCGATGATTATGGAACCCATGCTTGGCATGGAGCCCTTGGCGACGAAGTTTCCAACAAGGATAGAGTGGAGGTCATCGACCGCTATTTGAATCCGAAGAGGTCTTTAGAAATTATTCTAGACTGTTTTAATTGTGGAGATGCTGCCCAAGCGATGGAGAAGTTCCGCTTGCTTAATTTCGGTCTCAAGCACTTTATTTATTACCAGCTTTATCTTCTCAAAAATCCTGAAAATCCTCCCAATGAGTACGGCGAATGGGCGTGGAATGGCCATTCTGATTTTCCTATCACAAATGAGGAAAGAAAGACTGTTATCGAGCGGTGCTTAATATCCGATGGCTTAGAGCAGTTTGTCATTACAAGGGATCCGAGCCGGTTCCATTTTAAAGGAACTTTGCAGACTTGGTCTCAAAGGTGTACAGAGGGGACAGAATTGCTCTATGAGCATGAAAATGCAGGGGAGATGATGCGCAGGATGCCGGTCTCGTGGGTACAGATGTATAACATTCTAGGGATCATTAAAGGATCTGGCGACTGCCATTCTGGCAATACCCTTTTTCAAAATGATGAAAGTAGTCAATTTGCCAACCTGATCGACTGCGATGATGAATTCATCATGCCAGACATCAACCACATCGACCAGATCCAGATATGGACCTTAGGCTTTCCCCAAGCTTCAAAACCCCTTTTAAGGCCGATTGTAATGATGTTGGCCTCGCCTGAGTTCACCGATAAGTGGATCAAATTCATCCGTACTCAATTCAAAGATGCTTCAGATCCAAAGGTCATTGCTTTTGAGTCTCGAATCCAGCAGATTAATCAGTTGTGTAAAGAAGAAAGTGAGAAATCCTCGATCTCTTTGACATGCCAAGATCTCTACTTTGAAATCTACGGTGGAAGGGGGAAGTTCGAGCAACTAAAACGGGATGAAAGCCATAGGCCTGAGTTTATCCTTTTCCAGTACTTTATGAAGGATGGGATGATCCAGTACCTTAACGAGGAAGCGATGAGCGGCTCTATTTTTAGAGATAATGTCGCAGCTTTGTATCTTTGACAGTTTCATTTAATAATTTTGAGAAGTTGGCAGCTCAAACCAAAATTTTAGCTGCAGTTTAATTGAAAATGTTGCAAGATTTATTGAAACATATTTACTCACTTAGGTGATTAAAAAACTTACGATTTTTCTTGTTGCAGACATGGCTACTCGAACCAGTATTGATTTCTATCGTCAAATCGCTCTTGTTAACTCGCAGGTACAACCTTATAATCGACAGATCGATAGGTGGAATGAAGAGGTTAACTCATTTTTAGACCGTAATCCCGAACAGGTTGATGTAATCGATGCTCGTCTTACTCAAATTTCAGCTGAGGAAGCAACACTTAAAGAGCGTGCTCGTACCCAACTTCAGTTCGTTCCTCAAAAAATTGCAAGCTTCGATGAGTTTATTTCACAGTTTATAGGGCAATGGGAACAGGTCATGAGAGATGATCATTTTCAGGATCCAGCCCATCGATTTTTTTTCTTGGTTATCGATCTTCATTCTAAATCGAGTTTTCGAGATTTTGATCCTAAAGAACTTGAGCCTGCATTTAATGAACTTAGCGAGCAAGATAGGAGGGTGATCTCAAGCTGGTTTCCAGAAACCAGATCTCCGGATGATGCCAGCATATTTACAGGGATGCGGAGCGAAGAGCTTCTATTATTAAGGCAACGTCTTGAAACAGTTTTCCTACATGAAAAGGTGTCTAGGCTTTCTCCTCATCAGTTCCAGATTTTGACGCATGTGCTTGAAATGAAAGCTCGGAAAGAAGGTGTTTTGATTGCAAGTGGAGATTCCCATTGGGCAAGCAATCATCTGTATGATTCGCCGTTAAGGCTGTTCTCAGCTCTTTCTCAAGTTCTTCTAATGAAACGCAACGAAACTGTATTTGGACTTTGGAAAGAGCTCTATCGAATTGGAACAGGCAAACTTGCCTCCAAGCTATTATCGCAGTGTCCTCTTCTTGATGAACTAAGAAGGGGTATTAAACTAGATGTACGAGAAGAGATAAGAGAAGAATTATTCGCGCGGATACGATACTTGATGCAGTTTCAAAACCTTATGACCAGATTGGAACAAAAATATCTAAATTGGAACTACATCTTTCGAAATCATACTGAAGAGCTTTCAAGGGGATTTGAAGAAAAACTGCTACAGGTCATCCTTTCTCCTGTACGATTATTTGGCGAAGACCGCGTGTCCAGTCTTGTATCGTCATTAAACTCTTATCTTGCAATTGTAGATGATTTAAGTCGAATCGTCGATCTTCCAGAAAAAGATGCAAAGTATTTGTTAAACATCATTAATCGTCAGTATGCAATGCGTCCTGGGCATTCGGTTGTCCAAAATGAAGAAGGTCTAGTTCATCTGCTTACAAAGGCTAAGACAGCTTTAAGGACAAAACAACTTCATCCGGAAGAAGGCATTGTGCGGCAGAAACCTGAGCAGTATCAATCGATCTTTTTGTTGAGAGATGAAAATGTTGTTCAAGGCAAATTTAAACCAATGCCTAGTTCCTCGGTTGGAAGAGAGGCAATAGGCGAGTCTTTAAATTGTCTTTTAGGGACTGATTTTGCTCCTGCAGCAAGAGGTGTTTGGCTTTCTATCCGCAATGAGTTATTAGACATCAGTTTTTTTCTTGAAACAGACCGGCTTGATGAAGCAAAAAGAAAATTCGATCTTTTAGATCAAAGCTTTCAACACCAAATCTATTATCATCTCTTTAAACTGAAAAAGCCTGTCAATCCTCCTCATAATTATGGCGAACTTGCTTGGAACGGACATCCAGAATATCCAACAACAAATGAAGAACGGATTCTAGCAATTCGTGGGTATTTAGATTCAAAGCTTCCCTTAAAAGATGTTTATGAGAAGTTTGAAAGGGGATCCATTAGTGAAGCGAATAAGCAGTTTAATTTATTGAATGTTGAGTTGAAGAATATAGTTTATAAACATCTAATCAACGTCAAAGGCTTGGCATGGGCTTGGAATGGCCATAAGGAACCTGTAACAGATGATGACAGAAGAAGGGCTGTTAAACTAGCACTTGAAGAGACAGACTCATTCGATCAATTTGTTGTGAGCAGACATCCCAAATGGTTCCATTTAATGGGGACGTTGCAGAAGTGGGTTCCAAATTGCCAGGAAGGAACTGATCTTCTCTATAAGGATGATCGAGCAGGCCGGATGTTAAAAGGCCTTTCTATCCCAATGGTTCAGATGTATAACATTTTAGCGCTGATTAAAGGATCTGGCGATTGCCATTCTGGCAATACCCTTTTTCAGTTTGGATCAAATGCGCAAATTGAAAACCTTATTGACTGCGATGATGAATTTATTATGCCTAAAGTAAACCATTACCACCATATTCAAATATGGACGCTTGGACTTCCTCAAGCGTCAAAACCTTTGCTTAGGCCGATTCTGAGGATGTTAGCTGCGCCTGAGTTCTTAAATAAATGGATTAATTTGAAGTTTGCCAATGACAGTATTGCATCCAATCCTAGGATTGATGCATTTAAGAATAGGATTCATACGATAAACCGGCTTTGCAAAGAGGAGCTGGAAAAACCAATGATTACATTGACGTGCCAAGATTTGTACTTTGCATTATATGGAGGGCGGGAGAAGTTCCTTCGCTTAAAGGAGCAAGAACATCATCGACCAGAGTTTATCTTATTTCAGTATTTTATGAAGAAGGACATGACCCAATATCTAGATGAAATAGCCATGAGCGGTGAAATTTTTACTGCAAATGCAAGAACTCTCTATTCGTAGCCTTAGGAGAAAATTGCAAAATTCCATTTGGGCCCAATTCGTGTTTTTTGGGTGGTTTTGCAACCATTGAATTTTGGCCGCGAAACGACTTTCGCAGCTTCCTCATTTTTTTAACAGTCTAAGACTATTCAATCCAACTAGGACAGTGCCTCCTTCATGGAGAATGACCGCGACCCAAAGAGGGACGATCCCAAGAAGCGCCGGCGTTGTGGCAAAGAGGATAACAAATAGGGCAAGGGTGATGTTCTGCTTGACGATCGCATGGGTCTTATGGGCCTTGCGGTTCAGCCAACCGAGCAGCGATAGATCATCGTTAAGGAAGACCACGTCGGAGGCATCGACAGCTGTTGCGCTTCCAATTTTTCCCATGGAAATACCCACGGTAGAGCGGGCTAGGGCTGGCGCATCATTGATCCCGTCGCCGACCATCATCAGCCCCTCTTTCTGAGCAAATGCAGAAACCTTCTCAAGCTTGTCCTCAGGCCTTAAATTTGCATAGACCTCATCGATGCCGACTTGATTGGCAATCGCTGCGGCAATATCGGGATGATCGCCGGTGAGCATAATAGGATGCAGATGTAGCTTCGACTTTAACTCGGCGATCACCTCTTTTGTTTGGGGACGCACAGCATCTAAAAAGTGGAAAGCGTAAAGTTCGTCGCCGATCAGGAGGATGGTATTGAGATGTCCTTCTTTTTTTAAAACAGGTAAAAGAGCTGTCCATTGGGATCGGATCTTTTCAGGAATGTGCATGGAGATATAGTCGGCATGTCCGATGTAGGCATTTTGGAGCGCACCATTTTTTTCCATGGCTGCTTGCAGGCCAAACCCGGGAATGGATTTGAAATCGGTGATAGGATAGGGCTTGATCCGATGGAGCTGCGCATAAGCATTGATCGCTTCAGCGATCGGATGGACAGCATTGCGCTCCAATGCATGGGCGATTGCTATAGCAGTTTCTGATTTTCCATTCCCGCAGATCGGCTCAATTTCGATCAGGCTCAGTTTCCCAGTTGTCAACGTCCCTGTTTTATCAAACGCAATCTTCGAGCAACTGGCAAGGGCGTCAAGGACAACTCCTCCTTTAAGCAAAATCCCTTTGCGGGCGCAGGAAGAGATAGCGCTTAGGTAAGCAGTTGGCGTGGCAATGATGAGGGCGCATGGGGATGCGGCGATCAAAAACGCCAAAGCGCGGTAGATCCCACCTTCGGCCCCGAAATAGCGGAGGGATAGGAAATAGGGCAAAGTCAAGGCAAAGAAAACAAAGAGGCCGATGATCGTCATCGCGTACCACTTGCCGAAGCGGTCTAAAACGCGCTGCAATCGGGGTTTTGCCTCTTGGGCCTGTGTGATCAGTGTGATGATCCTTGAAAGTGTCGAGTCGGTGCTCGTCCGGGTGACCTCGATTGTCAACGTGCCGTCGAGGTTGCGGGCTCCTGCAGGAACATCATCGTGGACTTTTTTAGGGACCGGATGGCTCTCGCCTGTCAAGTGGAAGAGGTTCACAAAAGAGCTGCCCTCGATGACAATCCCATCGAGAGGGACGATCTCGCCGGCTTTCACCAGCAGATGGGTTTTTGTTCCAATTTCTCTTACAGACTTTTCAAACAGTGTTCCATTTTCAGAGATCACACAGCCAACGCGAGGGGTAAGCTGATTGAGGTGCGCCAGCGTTCCTTTTGTCTTTTCGGTGACCATATTTTCCATGGCAGCGGAAAATTCAAAGAGGACAAGGAGCAATGCTCCTTCCATCCCGCTACCGATGATGACAGAGAGAAGGGCTGCCAGTGTCATGAGCACATCGATATTGATGTCGAGGTTCTGCATGTCGTCGATGGCGCCGAGAAGGGCGGGCGTTCCCGATAAGAAATAGACGATCAGCAAAAAGAGGTTGGAGAGGGGAGGAAGATAAAACGAAAACAAAAAGGCCAGAAGCAAAAAACCGGCAGAGGCAAGCGCGGTTTTCAGCGGGAGGTTTTTACCCCAAACGCGAGAGGATGGAGAGAGGAACGGGCTGATGCTCTCCTCTTTTCCCGAAGCAAAGAACTCGTCAAAAAGAAATGGGGTTGATAGTACCATGTTATTACTTATGGATCAGTTGTCCAATGAAATAAACGCTGCCGGCGCTCAAAGCTCCGATCGCAAGGTTCCAAACAACGGCATTCAGCGGCCTGTTCCGCTCAAGCCTTGCAGCGATCGTTGCTGCGGTTATCAGGATTAATCCTGCAGCGAGGGGAATGCCGACATGGGGAAATGCCCAATGGGCAAAGAGAAGGAGTCCAGCAGAAAGGATAACGCCCACTCCAGCGCCGGTGCTTTGTTTCAATGGATGTTCATAGGCCTCTAATGTCAGTCCCAGCTCCTCTTCCAGCATGACGTTCAGAAGGCGGTTGTCATCGGCCATCAGGACATCGACAACTTCTTCGAGGAGTTTTCCGGTAAAACCCTTTGCCCGGTAGAGTTCTGCAAGTTCTTGCCGCTCTTGGGAGCGGTGGTGCTCGATTTCCCAACGTTCCTCTTCGATCAAACGGTGCAGACGCTCCATCCTGGCCCAGCCAAGAAGGGCGCTTCTGCCGCACTTCCAAATAAGCCAACCGGTAAAAAAGAGGAGCAGCAGTCCAAATGTCTGGGAAGCGGAGAGGACCAGCGATCCAATCGCCCATAAGATCAGGGCGGCCATCGCGCTCTCTTTAGCGGCGTCAGCGCCGCCAGCAATATGCCCTGGCATCTCTGTCCCATGGATTTCAGCTGCGGCCATCGCGCCTTTTGTCCGCGCTTCTTTCAGATGCTCGAAGACGCTCTTCCCTTCAAAATGATCGGCGGAATGGGGCATTTTTAAACCTCCTCAAGAAGGAAAGTGAGCAAGCGGCAAAGGTCCATGTAGTCTTGGCATGCCATCACTTCCCGTATCGAGTGCATCGAAAGCTGAGGGCAGCCGATATCGACCGTGTTAATGCCTGTTCCTTGGGCTACAATGGGACCGACGGTGCTGCCGCAAGGCATATCGGATCTGCAAACGAAGGATTGGTGGGCTAAGTTAAGCGCTTTGCAGGCTTGAACGATCGTCGCAGCGGAAAGGGCATTGGATGCATACTTTTGATTGGCGTTGTATTTGAGGACGATCCCTTTTCCAAGAAGAGGTTGGTGGTGGGGATCATGCTTCTTGGGGTAATTGGGATTTAATGCGTGCGCCATATCTACCGATACGCAAAATGCGTTGTTCTTCAGCATGAGCATCTCTTCGACGTCCATTTTTAATGCATGGCCGATATGCTGGAGAACATCGGAGAGGAAAGGGGAGGCCGCGCCTTCGCGCGTATTCGATCCGATCTCCTCATTGTCCCAGAAGATGGCCATCTGCAAGGCATGGTCTGTCGGATGTTTCACATAGCCCATTGCTGTAATGCACGCATGGACGCTGGCCAAGTTGTCGATCCGGTAGGAAGCGATCATCTCATTGTTCGAGCCGACAAATCGGGAGGATTCAAGGGGAACTAAAAAAAGCTCAAAAGAGACGAGGGAATGGAACGAGAGGTGGCGGCGCAGCAGTCTCTCTAAAGAATGCAGAGGATCGGATCCCTCTTCGGTCAGCCCGACGATCGGACAGAGGTGTTCCTGTTTGTTGAGGACAAGCCCTTTATCGTTGACTTCCCGGTCGAGATGGACAGCAAGCTGGGGGATGAACAGGGCGACATCGTCTAAGAACACGAGCCTCTCTTCGACTTGATGGTTGCCATTGGTCACGACGACGCGTCCTGCCAAGGCCAGATCGCGGTTGAGCCAAGAGGAAAGGAGCGGGCTTCCATATACCTCGACTCCAAAAAGGGACATGTTCTCTTTCTGAAAAGAGGGCTGCGGTTTTAATTTCAATGCAGGGCTGTCGGTATGCGAGGCTAAGACGACAGCGCGCTCTGGCTTTGCATTCGGCAGGACGAAAGCGCAGAGGGCGCCGCCTCTGGAGACGAAATATTTTTTCCCCGGCTCCAGCTTCCACTTTTCATTTTCCGTCAAAGGAGAAAAGTCGCAGACGGCCAAGCGGTTGCCCAATTGCTCCACCGCATGCCATGCCGTAGGGGACTGGTCCAAGAATGCCTTAAAATCGGAGAGAATATGTGCCATGTTTCCTCAATCTAAATATTGCAATTGGCTCTATATACACATCTCAATTCATTTTTAGGATTTTTGCCTTCCCTGGCATCCCCACCTTTCGTCTCAGCTACATCGGCCATATCGTCTTCGGATATGGCCTGCTTCGCCGAGCCAAAATCTAGGGCGCCATCTTTGGCAAAATTTCCTAAAAATGAATCACGATGTGTATAGCGTCCCAGATTCTCTTTATTAAAGGGCAGTCTGTCAAGTTAAAATTAGGGGGCTTAGGAAATGTTTTAGGCCTTAGGGCGCAGTTCCTTGATCCCGTTCAAATACTTATGCAGAACAACCGGCAATGTGACAGAGCCATCTTCATTTTGGTTGTTTTCTAGGAGCGCGACCATGAGTCTTGAGGTTGCAAGTCCCGAACCATTCAAAGTGTGGATGAGTTCCGGCTTCTCCTCTTTATGACGGTAGCGGATTTGCGATCGGCGCGATTGAAAATCGGTGCAGTTGGAGACAGAAGAGACCTCGTAATAACGGTTTTGTCCTGGAAGGTACACTTCGATGTCGACCGTTTTCGCTGCGGCAAACGACATGTCGCCTGTGACAAGGAGCATGTTGCGGTAGTGCATATTGAGTCCTTGGAGGATCTCTTCTGCGCTAGCCATCATTTGCTCAAAGACTTCATCGCTCTGTCCTGGTGTTGTGAATGAAAACATTTCGACTTTGTTGAACTGGTGCATTCGGATCAGCCCCCGTTCCTGGGATCCAGCTGCGCCAGCTTCCCTTCGGAAGCAGGGTGTATAGGCGATGAACTTTTTGGGAAGGTCCTCTTCCTTTAAAATCTCGTCATAGAAAAGTCCATTGAGCACCACTTCCGATGTCGGGATGAGGAAGAGGTTGTAATCTTCATCATGAATCTTGAACAGCTGCTTTTCAAATTTGGGGAGCTGTCCCGATGCATACATGATTTCCGGACGGACAAGATGGGGAGGCATCCACATTTGGAACCCATTTTCCAAATGGATATCGATCATGTAATTGATCAGCGCCCATTCCAACCTGGCCCCCATGTCGCTGTAAGCTGGCCAGCCTGACCCTGAAACTTTGGCAGCCCGTTTGAAGTCGAACAGATGGAGCTTCTCATTGAGCTCAACATGGTTCTTAAAAGGAAATGGGAAGTTTCTTTTTTCTCCGAACGTCTTGATGCAGACGTTGTCCTTGGGGTCCATTGCCACTTTGATCTCATCGCGAGGGATGTTAGGCAGGCAAGACATTTTGTGCAAAAGGTCCTGCTCTAATCCTGTCAGCTCCTGATCGAGGATGGCAATTTTATCGCCAAGCCCGGAAACTTCTTGCATGAGTTCTGTTGTGTCCTGCTTCATCCGTTTCTTTTCGCCGATCTCTTTGGAAAGGTGGTTGCGCGACGCTTTGAGCTCCTCAACAGTTGTCTTAATGACGCGGATCCTTTCATCAAGAGCCAAGATAGGCGTTAGATTGACGTCGGGGTCTTTGTTCTTCAATTTGGCTTCGATCGCATCTTTATTCGTACGGATGAGTTTGATATCAAGCATTGCAGGTCTTCCATTTACACATATAAAGCCAAAATTCTATGACCTCCCTCTCTATAATGTCAACTACTGCCCAACCCAAGAGATGAAATAATAATGTATGAGTGAGTTAAGGTTATAGATTTAAGAGAGGCTTCCATAGACATGTCGGAAACACGGCACTCTGAGTCCGCGTTTCCGACATGTCTATGGAAGCCTTCCTATTAGACAGTTTTATTAGGCAGTCTTTGTCACTTCTTAAGCTGCTTGAAAAAAAAAGAGGGTGGCGTAAGATGGGGAGGTTTGTTGCGGGGGAAGTATGGATGTGTTGGGGGGATGGGAAGAAATTTTAGCCGAGTCGTGCGGGGAAAATAGGATCGCTTATTTGGACCTGATCGTGCAGATGTGGAATGTGGAGGTGCGCACCATCGCAGAGATCGGGGTGTACAAAGGATTTCTTTCGAAGTGCTTCCGCAAATACTATCCGGAAGCGCACTTGTACCTGATCGACCCGTGGACCATTTACGATGCGTATTTGGAGAAGGAGGCAGGGCCTGTCACCGAAGACCAGGCGCAAATGGACGCCGCCTACCGGTCAGTGCGCGAGGCATTCGAAAAAGATCCGCACGCCACGATCATCAAAAAGTTCTCAACGGATGCAGCGCATGAAGTGCCTGATGAACTTGACTTTGTCTACATCGACGGCAATCATAGCTATGAGTCGATCAAAGAAGACATATTGACGTGGATGCCAAAAGTCAGGGCCGGAGGGATTATCTCGGGCCATGACTACGACCCTGTCGATTTCCCTCATGTCATCGATGTTGTTAATGAAATTTTTGGGAGACCTCCGCTTGTCGGCTGCCACACGATTTGGATGTGGCAGAAAGGGTCCTAAGAGCGATTTGAACTCGATGTTCCACTTTTTTGGGGACAGAAGGGAATTTTTGACAAAATCAGATCAAAGCACAGCGATCCGAACGAGGAGTCCCATAGTGAATAGCTATGGGTGACGAGGAGGATTGATATGATACAGTCATAAAATTTTCATATGGCCTCAAAAAAGTGGAACATCGAGTTTGAAGACGACTTTTTTCTAATCATTTGATATGCTTGCGTTCACAAGAACAGTTTGCGATCTTTCTGATGAAGTTAGAAAAAAATAGGAATCAGCGTTCCGATTCGATTCATCAAAAAACGAGCCGGGCCTTGCTTTGGATGAACCTGTCCAACGAGCCTTTTATCGTTCTCTACGCCCTACTGCCTTTTATCTTCCGTAAAGATCTGAATGCCAGTCTGTTAGAGATTTCCATTCTCACCGCTTTGAGGCCTGTCCTTCCCGTCTTCTCCTTCTACTGGAGCGCCAACCTGACCAACCGCCCCCACTTGCTCCGTTCCAACTTAATTTTAGCCTGGGCGTTTGGGAGGCTGCCGTTCCTGTTCGTCCCCTGGTTCACCAATGTCTGGTACCTGATCTTTTGCTGCGCTATCTATGAATTTTTTAACAAGTCGGGAATTCCCGCGCTGATCGAGATATTAAAAATTAATATCCCCAAAGATGCGCGCGAAAAGACGTATACTTTTTATTTTGTTTTAAGCTTTGTCGAGAGCATCCTGTTGGGATTGGTCATGGCCAGCCTGCTCGATTTCCTTCCGATGGCTTGGCAGTATTTGTGCGCACTGACCGCGTTGGTCAGCCTCAGCAGCGTATGGCTGCAGCTGCGGGTGCCGATTGAAATCGATGGGGCGGCTTCTGCGCCGCTGCCTGCGTTAAAGACAAGGATTGTCCAGCCCTGGAAGGATGCATTTTCCCTTTTGCGCAATCGGCCAGACTTTGCCAGGTTCCAGTGGGGGTTTATGATGGGTGGTTTCGGACTGATGCTCATTGCTCCCAGCCTTTCCATTTTTTATGTCGACACGTTGAATTTGGAACACACGCAGATTGTGACGGGAAGGTCGATCTTGATGGGTGTTGGCATTGTCTTATCTTCCTATTTTTGGAAAAAAGGGTTGTCAAAATTGTCTGTCCCTCAGTTGACTATCCGGATCTTAATTGGATTTTCCTTATTTCCTCTTGTTTTGCTCCTCGCCCAGGTTGATATGCAGTGGTTCTATCTCGCCTTTATCCTTTATGGGATTGCCCAAGCGGGCAGCCATTTGCTCTGGAACTTATCAGGGACTCTGTTTGCCAAGGATGAGGACAGTTCCCAGTACTCGCGCGTCAATATTTTGATGGTGGGTTTAAGGGGGATTGTCGCTCCTGCATTAGGCGGTTTGATGTGCTCCTACTTAGGACCTGTGCCGATGCTTGTGTTCGGTACGCTGATTTGCGGAATGGGAGCAGTGTATATGCGTGCGACTGAAATAAAGTATACCACTGTTGCACTGGAAAAGTAGTCCTTGAAAGGGGAAGCTTTCTATGTTATCCTAGGCTTTTTAAAAAGGTTTATTTATGTCTAAATTTCCACAAGCTCAAAATCCCTTAATGCTCCGCTACCACCGTTTGATGGACTCTTTTGCAAAATCGGATGACGAACGCGATTTCTATCTCGATAAAGTTGAAGGGTTTATCGTTTATGTCGATTTGGACAAAGGACAGAAGGAGCTTGAGGATCTGGAGCAAGAGATTCAAACAAATGCGGAACGCTACTGCATCCTTCCTAAAATGACTTTTTACGAAACCAAGAAGTTCATGGAAGGTTTCGTCAATGAAAAAGTTTATGATATCGATACGAAAGAAAAACTGCTTGATATCATCCAGTCCAAAGAGGCTAGGGAAAACTTTCTTGAGTTCATCTACGACCATTTGACCGAGCTTGAGAAGTGGCAGCAGTATTACCATGAGCGCTCGCGCATCCGCATTATCGAATGGCTCCGCACGCAGCAGATCCAGTTTGTTTTTGAAGAGGACCTCGACCTCAATAAGAACATGATGGAAAAGCTCAAACGCCACCTTTTCGATGTCAAAGTTCCCAAAGATGTCGCTACAGCCCGGGATATGCTCCAATCCAAGGCAAAGACTTACTATTCCAACGAGGCCCTCAATCCGCGGCCAAAACGGGGGCGTCCGCCAAAGCAGGTCGTCAAGGTCGAGATCGAACCGCAGGTAACCGTCGATATGTATACGACAGTCCCTCCAGCGTGCCGGCAATTCTTGTATTTGCCGGACATCACAAGCGCATCAGGAGTGACGTTTTCTGCCAAGTTCGATACGGAAGCCCAGCTTCTTGCCAACTTGCGCGGAAGTTCGCGCGTCAAAGTCGATACGAAGCTTCAAGCTCTTTCCGAGCGGTTGGAATCGCTGCGCCATCTTTCAAGCCGCCTTTCTCAAATCGAGGAGATTACGGCAACCGGCGCCGAAGAGCGCTTGATCCGCGCTGTTAGCAAGCAGGCTGAGCCGGAAGCGGAGGTTGAAGAGGAAGAAGAAATTGCCGAAGAAGGGGGAAAGAAAACCAAAATATTGGATGTGGTCAAAGGCTTTTTGCCTGGCAAGAGAAAAGAAAGGATGCCAAAACCAGGTCCGCAAGAGGCAAAGAAGCCTGGCGTTAAAATGGTCACGCCGCTCCAATCTAAAAAACCCAAGAAGAAGTAGAGGTTATGTCCACAGTCATAGGAGAAGTTACAGAACAGTTCGTCCCATCTGATCTAAACGGCAAAGAGCCGTCTTTAAAAGCCCTCGAAGCGATCTATTTGACGCGCATGATGGATGACAAGATGCAAAAGCTCGTCCGCCAAAATAAGGGGGGCACATTCCACCTATGCGTCAATGGACATGAAATGATAGGCGCTGTCAGCGCATTAAGCCTTGTTCCAGGAAAAGATTGGGGACTTCCTTACTACCGCGACCGCGCGTTCGCTATAGGACTTGGCTGTTCCTTAACTGAGATCATCGGCGCATTTTTAGCCCGCTCTGTTCCCCACCATTCGGGCGGAAGGATGATGCCGGAGCATTTTTCCCAACGCGACTTGCATATCCCTTGCCAATCGAGCTGCGTCGGCTCCCAATTTCTTCAGGCTGTCGGAGTTGCCAAAGCTGTTCAATTGTCGGGCAAGGATGAAGTTGTCTATGTTTCAGGTGGAGATGGATCGACATCTCAAGGCGATTTTCATGAAGCGCTGAACTTTTCCTGTCTGCATAGGCTAGGTATTATTTTCGTCATCCAAGACAATGGATGGGCAATTTCCGTTCCTGTTAAAGATCAGACTGCCGGCGGAACGATCGCAAAGCTCGGCCATGGCTACGAAGGTTTAAGCGTATTCGATATCGACGGATGCGATTACGAAGAGGTGTCCCAGTCGCTTGCCCAAGCTGTGGCAAAAGCGCGTTCTGGCCAAGGGCCAAGCCTCGTTGTGGCAAAAGTGCCGCGCCTCGGTGCGCATAGCAGCAGCGATGATCCGAGCAAGTATAAAGACTTAGCGTGCGTTGAGGAAGAGAAGTCGCGCGATCCTATCCCGCGTTTTGAGAATTGGATTGTCGAGATGGGGCATGCAACGCAAGAAGAGCTAGCAGGCTTGCGCGACCGGTGCTTTAAACGGATCGAACAAGCGGCGCTAGAAGCAGATCAGATCCCATTTCCCGATCCGCAAACGGCGGCTGAAGGGGTTTTCAAAGAGGCTGATTTTGGCCAAATACCAGCGTTTTCCGAAGAGGATTCCTCTTCTTCTCCCGACAGCATCGTCATGATGGACGCATTGAACCATGCGATCGATGAAGAGATGAAGCGCGACCGCCAAGTCGTGGTCTTCGGCCAAGACGTTGCGCATGGGAAAGGAGGCGTGTTCGGAATTACCCGCGGCCTTACCACCAAATATGGAGCCGACCGCTGCTTCAATTCTCCGCTTGCCGAATCGACCATTGTCGGTATTGCAATGGGCATGTCTGTCGCCCACAATTTCAAGCCTGTCGTCGAGATCCAGTTCGCCGACTACATGTGGACTGCTGTGAACCAGCTTTTCAATGAACTATCTAGCTACTATTACCGTTCGAACGGGGAGTGGAACTGCCCAGTTGTCATCCGCATGCCGTGCGGAGGCTACATCCAAGGCGGTCCCTACCATTCTCAAAGCATCGAGTCGTTCCTTGCCCACTGCCCAGGATTAAAGGTGGCTATTCCGAGCAATGCTGCGGATGCAAAACGGATGCTCAAAGCGGCGATCCGCGATCCAAACCCGGTGATCTTCCTAGAGCATAAAGCCTTATATCGCCAGCGCGTTTTCTGTGCGCGTCCGGAACCTAAGGAAGATGAACTGCTTCCTCTTGGCAAAGCCAAGGTTGTCCGAGAAGGAAGCGATGTGACATTGGTCTGCTGGGGTATGATGGTGTTCATGGCTTCGCAAGTTGCAGAGAAAATGTCCCAAGAAGGGATTTCCGTTGAAGTGATCGACCTAAGGACAATTGTCCCTGTCGACATGGAAACGGTCCTTCAATCGGTCAAGAAAACAGGCAAGCTGGTCATTGCCCATGAAGCGGCTCGCCAATGCGGATTTGGCGCTGAAGTTGCCGCCCGTGTTGCAGAAGATGCCTTTTCCTATCTAGATGCGCCTGTCATGCGTGTAACTGGAAAAGATTGTCCTGTTCCTTATTGCAAACAGCTTGAAGATGCTGTGCTGCCTCAACTTTCCGATCTTGAAAACGGGATCAGAAAGCTCGCTTCATTTTAAGTATAATTGATTGCTCCCTCGCTGTAAAAAGCGAGGGAGAAAGATTGGAGTCCTTGAACCTATCTCAGCAAGGAACTTTGATCCGTTTGCGGTTCTTGCGGATCTTAGGACGATTTTTATTTGGTTTTTTTGCAGCGCTGATATCTTGTTTTACTTGGTCCATCAGCTCGTTGTTCAATTTTCCAAATTGAGTGATCTTGCTCTCAATGGATGAATAGACAACGGGTTTTTTGCGAAAACAGCTTCTTTTTTCATCTTGATCCAACAAATCGTTCATGTGGATAAGTCGCGCCAGTAAGCTCTCTTGAGTTTTCTGCAGAGCTTCCATTTCGTTTGTAAAAAGCGTATCAAATGAAATGCGGTTAATGGTTGCCGCATTTTGAATGAGTTGATCAAGGGTGGTGTCGATATCGCTTAAGATT
>JAFEGF010000298.1 GCA_018240225.1 Verrucomicrobiota bacterium | reverse complement strand
GGCGACTCAGCTTATCGCAGTTCTTTTGATTCTCCTATTGTCAAAACTGCGGCTTTAGCTTATGAAGAGGTATTTGGGAAGCCATGCCGTTATATGCTAAGCGGAGGGTCCGTGCCCATCGTCGTCGACTTGGCCGCAGCAACCGGCGCAGATGTCGCGATGATCGGGATGGGGCTTGTAGACGATGATATCCATGCTCCTAATGAGCATTTTGGGCTCGACCGTTTAGAGCTCGGATATCTGACCGTTGCAAAGATACTCGGCCGGCTTTCTTCTTCATAGGAGGATGCCCATGCGTAGTCTAATCATAAAATGTTATCGCCAGTTGGTCCCTGTCCATGTCCATCAAGGGCATCTGTTCTTTTGGGCGGCAAGCGGCCCCCTTTTCTTATTTGCCGCATTTGCCATGCTTTTGTTCCGCACCTCATGGGAGCTATGGCCATTTGTCCTCATTTCTTCCATAGGACTGCTTGCCTCTTCGCTGTTTAAGCGGGCGGGGTTCTATTTCTCGTTCGTCTCTCTTTTTGCGCTTGCGTCATTCCAGTACAAGGTCCTGCTCGAACAGCCCTGGTGCGCCTTATTTTTAGCCGGGACCGTATTAAGCTGGGGGATCGTCTTGCTAGGGCAAGAGGAGATTTCCCAATGGATCGGAGCGCAGGTCCAAAAGAAAGGGGATTTGGAGCAGTCGGTCCACCGTTTGCAGGAAATGGTCAGCCTCGCCCATGTGCAGGTCGAAAAAGAACCTAAGGGAAATGCAGATGAGTTCAAAGCGGCCCTAGTTTCCCGCGATGCTGCTGTCGAAAACCAAAACCGGGCCTTTGAAGAGATCGAAAAGCTCCGCCAGCAGATCGATTCTCTTAATGAGGAGATCACCGGATACCAACGGAAAGAAAAAGCGTTTCAGATGGCCTTGGACGATGCTCAAGAGCAGGTGATCAAATATAAGTATGCCGAGCCGCTCAAAGCAAAAGAAGAGGTCAATCCCATCGTTTCTCAAGAGAGCGATGAAGAGAATGGAGGTCCCCTTCCTCCTCAAGAGATGCGCCAGTTGGAGCATCAGTATGCTCTGCTGAAAGAGCAATTCGAAGAGAAGTCGGATGCGCTCCGCCAAGCGCGCAAAGAACTTTTCCGTCTCGAAGGAGAGATCTCCCTTTTGCGCATGCAGGAAGAGGAAAAGCGGGCAGAGTCCGCAGAAGAGCTCGCTTATCAGGCTCAGGTCCAAGCCTTGATCGAACAGTGCCAGGACCTCGAATCTCAGGTCATCTCTCTAGAAGAGATCATTTCAACGCTCAGCGTTAAAAAGAAAGCGGCAAAGCCTCGAAAAACAAAGCCGAGGGCTAAAAAAGGATCGCTTCCAGAAATGCTCCAAGAGGTGATCGATCACAAAAACAATCAGTATTCCCTATTAGAAGAATAGACGAAGGAGAGTTTTACAACTCCCTCTTGACGGCTGACCTTTTAAGAGAGCAGGGTGAGGATCTCGTGCCCATTTTCTGTGATCAGCACGGTATGTTCCCATTGAGCGCTTGGCTTGCCGTCGTTGGTGCGTGCCGTCCATTGGTCATGAGGATCGATATGGCCAGTCCGGACGCCGGCATTGATCATCGGCTCGATCGTGAAGGTCATTCCTGGGGCTAACGGGATTTTGAGATTGTTGAAATGATGGGGGATTTGAGGAGGTTCATGGAACTCGATGCCGACGCCATGGCCCACAAATTGGTTCACAACGGAACATTTGCGCGAGGCGGCGTAAGTTTCGATCACATTGCCGATCTCGTAGATCATAACGCCCGGCTTTAAAATGGCGATCGAACGCATCAAGCATTCATAAGATGTTTCCATCACCCGCTGCTTCTCTTCATCGATCTTTCCAATTGCGACCATCTTGCTGCAATCGCCGTAATAGCCATTGAGGATGCAGGAGACGTCGATGTTGAGGAAATCCCCCTCTTTTAAAGGGATGTCGTCGGGGATCCCATGGCAGATCACATCGTTGAGCGAAGTGCAGATGCTTTTGGTGTAAGGAGGATGGCCATATCCTAAAGGCGCGGGGATCGCCCCTGCATCGATATGGAGCTGGTGGGCAAAAGCGTTCAGCTCATTGGTAGTAACGCCTGCTTTGGCCATGCGGCAGGTCTTGTCCAGGATCTGTGCAGTGAGTTGGCAAGCTCTGCGGATACCTGCAATTTGCTCAGGGGTCTTTAAGATGATCCCATACTTCTTGAAATACTGCTCGGCAAGGGCTGAATTGCCTTTTGAGCCTGTATCGGGAAAATGGCATTTTTTCCATTTGTTGCCGCTTCCGCACCAGCAAAGGTCATTTCGTGAGATCATAGACCGCCTTTAT
>JAFEGF010000297.1 GCA_018240225.1 Verrucomicrobiota bacterium | reverse complement strand
TGGTCCAACTTTTTGTCGCCTGCTGCCAAAAGGGCTATGTCGATAAAGACCCGATCCTGCGCAAAAATTACGGGATTATCGGAGACCGCGCGATCCATATTGATATCGGCGACATGGTCTACTGCGAAGAGATCAAAAATAGGGAAAACTATATTCCCCACGTCAAAGAAATGACCGAGAGCCTAAGAAAACGGCTAGTCCGCGATTACCCTTATCTCTTAGACCATTATCACAAAGAGATCGATCAACTTTAGCTTTTGAAGAACTCTTTGAACTGGGATTGAAGCGATGAAGGAACGACCTCTTCGATACCAGATTTGTCGTACATCAGAAAATAGGTGCACGCGATCATGATCCCAAAGGCCGGACTGAAGAGAGTGATTACAAGCGACAGTCCACAGACAAGCGAACGCTTGATCGTCAGCCACATCCGCGCGTTGAGCTTATTAAGAAACGAAACTTTAGACAGTGTCGCAAGCCGCAGCACACCGCTTACCGCAAACAGAGCGGCCGCATAGAAAAACCAAAGGATGTCGGCCATCAGCAGAAGCAAAAAGAAAAGGCGGGCTGTCAGCGAAGAAAAAAACCGGTCGCGCTGGCTAAGCTGTGTTTGATGGATGGCTGCCTGAGGCTCTTCCCCATTTACCGCCTCTTCGTTCAGAAATTCTGAAGAGACTCCCCCTTTTTCCATCTCGCTTCTGTCATACTCAAAGATATCGTAGATTGCCATCGAAAACCCTATTTTCTATGCTTGACCTTGTTAAATCCATTCAATGCTGCGATCCGGTACCCTTCGGCATAAGTCGGATAATTGAACACTTGATCGATAAAATAATCGATCCGCGCATTAAAGCTCATAGCGACCTGTCCGATATGGATGACTTCGGTAGCAGCACGGCCGATAATATGGATCCCTAATATCTCCAACGTATCGGCATGAAAGAGGATTTTGAACATCCCGGGATCGTTTCCAGAAATTTGATTGCGGGCGATCTCATAATAATACGCCCTTCCAATTTCGTAACGAAACCCTAATTCTTTGAGCTGTTCTTCAGTATAGCCGCATGAAGAAATTTCTGGAATGGTATAAATTCCGATTGGATAAAATGTCGGGAAATGGTGCGTCTGCGCACCAAAGGCATGGCGTGCAGCAAGCCGTCCCTGCTCCATGCTTGTGGAAGCAAGAGCTGGCGCGCCGATCACATCGCCTGCAGCGTAAATGTTAGGAACGACCGTCTGAAAGAGCGCGTTGACGGGAATGTATCCCGACTTGTCCACAGCAATGCCCACATTTTCCACTTGCAGCTTTTCGACATTCGCCTCGCGTCCCAGCGCGTACAAGACCATTTCCGCACGGAGGACAGAACCATCTTTGCAACGCACCTCCACCTCTTCTTGCCGCCGCACGATCTTATCGGGCTCTTTATTGCCGACCACTTTCAAACCGATCGTATTAAGCGCTTTTTGCAAATGCATTCCGATCTCATGATCTAAGAGAGGAAGGAGATGATCCCGTTTATCGATGACCGTTACTTCCGTTCCAAGGGCAGCAAAAAAACTGGCATACTCAGAACCGATGATGCCCCCGCCGAGAACGATCAAGGTCTTGGGCAAATGGTCGATGGAAAGCAGTCTCGTCGAGTCGAGGATCCGTTCATGATCGAAAGGGACATGGATCGGATTGCGCGGTTTTGATCCTGTGGCAATGAGAAAATAATCCGCTGTGACCCGAAAAGAAGCATGCTGATGGTCGTCTAAGATAACGATATGGTTCTTGTCCTCAAATCGGGCAGACCCATAGATCAGTCGGATCTTGTTCTTTTCAAACTGCCGGTTGAGCATCTTCCATTGCTCGTCGAGAATCTTATGGAGCCTGAAGTTCAGGTCATTGATCGAAACTTCCCGCATCATCCGGTTCTGTCCGTAAAAGCTCCTTTCATAGAACCCTGTCAAGTCGATGATCGCCTCGCGAAGAGACTTGGACGGGATCGTCCCAGAGTTGAGCGAAGCCCCGCCTGGAACTGAATCCTTTTCGATGACAATGACATTTTTGCCAAGCTTTGCAGCTTGGATTGCCGCCTTCTGCCCTGCCGGTCCTGAACCGATCACGACATAGTCTGCATAGAGTTCTTCCACAACCCACCCCAACACGTCTAAAATTTTAACTTACACGAGCTCCTCTCAAAAGTCCAGCGCCTGGGAAAATAAGCCCGAGGCTAACTCTCTAAATATTCTTGTTCAATAAGGGTTAAGATGCTAAGATCCTCCGATTATGTAGATAAAATTGGAGTGAGAACCCATGTCTAAACGTTGTCAAGTGACTGGAAAAGTCCCTGTTCGCGGGAACAGCTACGCCATCCG
>JAFEGF010000296.1 GCA_018240225.1 Verrucomicrobiota bacterium | reverse complement strand
TCCAAGTCCCAATGAACGACCTCGACCAGCCGGAGGCAGCGCTCAGCGACCACCACGGACTTTTGACAACGGTCAAACACAAAGAATAGAACTCCAAGAGCTTTGAACAATGCGCCCGGAAGATGAGTTAACGGGCGTATTTTCTTTTTCAATTCCATTGCATTCTGAAAGATTTTTCCCTACTATTCCGCGCTTGTTTTCATCGGTGGTATTTCATGAGGGAATGCGGAAGATTTTTTTTTTCATTTTCTTAGCCGCATCGATGCTTTATCTAGGAGAAACGACCATGACAGCAGCCGTATCGTTTTCTGAAATAGGCGAACGCTCAATTGAGCAACCTGAATCGATTTATCTTTGCACGTTGCCTGATCGTTTTATCCCTTTCGAACAGTTTCAAAAGGAGTTTGCCCTCGGGGAGACTTCAACGGAACAGTTCAATCCCATCACTCGATCGCTCAGCCAGGTCATGCACCAGAATGTTTCGCAGGGGATGGAACTTCTTCTCAAAGTCGATGAGGAAGTTGCCAAGGGGTTGGAAGCGTTTATGCCTCTTGTCCAAAAACTATCGCTTCCCTTGGCTGAAAAAATTGGAGCGGGTGGAAGGATGTTTCTTGTGGGATCTGGTTCAAGCGGCCGCGTTGCTGTGGACATTGCTGCAAAATGCCGATCGGCATTTCCTCTAGCAGGGGACCAGATTCACGGTGTCATTGCAGGAGGTGATTCTGCTTTTGTTCGAGCCAAGGAAGGGTTTGAAGATTCTGAGGCAGATGGCGCTGCGGCATTAAAGGAGTATGGACTTGGACCTAATGACACGGTTATCTTAATTTCGGCCAGCGGATCGGCTTCCTTTAATGTCGGCTGCGGCCATTTTGCTGCGAATTGCGGATCTTCTGTCCTTTACTTTTACAATAGCGAGCATGTTCCCAACAGGACGGCGCAGTTGTTCTCTCGGATCAATAATCCAGTGGTTCCTATGTGCGTCGATATAGGGCCGCAAGCGATTTCCGGATCGACCCGTTTGCAAGGAGCGACTTTGGCTGAAGCATGCCTTGGAGCGCTATTGAGCACCGTCCTATATCAAAATGATGGAAAAGAGGAGTTAGCTGCAGGCTATGCCAGCGAGCTATTGGCAAAATTAAAAGAAGGGGTAGCTCTGATACGCAGCAAGCTGGACATCATGGGAAAATTTGCAGATATTGAGAGAGGGATTTTTTCAGATCCCCGTTCTAATTTTAGGCAATTGCGCGATGTGTCCAATCAAGGGTATGTGACATTTGTTTCTCGGGAAGATTGCATTCGGGAGATATTGATCGATTCGACAGAAACATCTCCTACGTTTTCTACGAATCCCATCTGTAGAAAAAGCGAGGTCGATAAAAAGAGGGCGGAGTTTTGTGCATTTTTGGTGGGACAAGAAGATAATCCTCGAGCTTGGAAAGCTCTTTTAGGAAGGGATGTCCATCCCTCTGAAGCGGCGGACACGGAAGCCTTTCTTCTTGCTAGTGAAGAAGCCGGGGTGAACTCATTTCAAATGCGTCCTTACGGGCAAGGGAACCTTGTCATGGGGGTAGCAAAGGTCGATGCGTTGCATCCGATCTCAGAGCAGCTGATCGATGTGTTAGATACTGTGAAATTGCAGGGCGGGTGCACTGGATTGATCCTCATCTGCAATGGGAAGATGCCGGAAGAGCTGAAAAGCAAATTAAGGGAAGGACACAATCTGCTTTTAGTGATGGAAGAGACTCCTCATGATCCTATTGGCTTTTCTGAGACGATTGTTCTTAAGCAGGCGTTGAACTTGATCTCCAATGCTTCGATGGTTCTGATGAACAAGGTGCATGGCAATCAAATGATCGATGTTCGTGCATCCAATAATAAACTGATCGATCGTTGTTCCCGCCTCATCAAGGGGATATGGAGTGAGTATCATTCTGATTTTCCTCTTAGCGACCGAGATCTTTACCATTATGTAGCGCATGTGAGCGCAATGAAAAAATCGTATAGTGAAAAGGGGATCTATACTCCTTCTGTGGTCAAAATTGTGCTAGCGATGCTTGCTTTAAGGAAAACCCCTGACCACTTTCAGGAAATTGTGGATATTTTAAGGGAAAAAGAAGAGCGGATCGATTGGATTGGAGAATAACTTATGCTGTTTCATTGGATGCATCGAGCTATCTATTGTTTAGCTATTTTGATCGGGGGCTGCCTTTATGCGGAATCAGATTATACGATCTGCATTGAAGGCGGAGGCTCCAAAACAATCTTGCAGGTCATTGACAAAGAAGGGCAGGTTGTCCCTTTGCTTCAAGAGGCTGTCAAACAGAGTAGGATTATAGCAGGATGTTCAAATATCAACACGGCAGGTGT
>JAFEGF010000295.1 GCA_018240225.1 Verrucomicrobiota bacterium | reverse complement strand
ACTTTTGCAGTGACGGGCTCGCCTATGATCATCAACCCTTTTTCGAGTTTGCCGATATGCGCGATCACGCCTGGGTAAGGCGCGTGGCATGTGGAAACATGGAACAGGGCTTTATGGTGCGAAAGGGTTCCCTGGTCGGCGATCTGCCCTCCCATTTCTGCATAGAACGGGGTGCGGTCCAAGATGATCATCCCTTCCTGTCCTTCGACGAGCTTGTCGACGAACTTGCCGTCGGCGACGATCCCCATGATGGTCCCTTCGGAAAGGATGCTCTCGTAACCTAAAAATGTGGAAGATCCGTGTTTGGCCACGTAGTCTTTAAAGAGGTTCTCTTCGACCTCTTGCAAATGGACGGTTTGAGCGGAGCGGGACTTCTCTTTCGCCTTTTCTTCTAAAATTTGATAAGCGTCGATGTTGACTTGAAGCGATGTGTCTTTGGCAATCAGCAGGATCTCTTCAAGCGGGAAGCCGTAAGTGTCTTTGAGCTTAAAGGCTTCTTCGCCGGTGATCTGTTTGAGAGGGCTTTTTTGCGCTTGCTCAATGATTGCGTTCAGGATATTGCCGCCCCGCTTCAATGTGCGGATGAACGCCTCTTCTTCCGCCGTCAGGATCTCGGCGATCCGGTTCTGCGATGCGGTAAGCTCGCGGTAGTCTGGGCCCATCATATCGACAAGCCGTGGGAGGATTTTTGCCAGGAAAGGCTCTTGCATCCCCAGCATCCTTCCGTAGCGGACAGCTCGGCGGAGGAGCTTTCTTAAGATGTAGCCCCTTTCGATATTGCTGGGCTGGGCGCCGTCTGCGATCGCAAAAGAAAGTGAGCGGATATGGTCGGCGATCACGTGGAAAGCGGGGGCTAAATGGGGATCGGCAGCGTTATATTTTTTGCCGCTAACCTGTTCGACTTGGGCGATCAGTTCTTGGAAGGTGTCGGTTGCGAAGAGGGTGTCGACGCCCATTTTTAAAGAGACGACGCGCTCAAGGCCTGAACCGGTGTCGATCGACTGCTTCGGCAGGTTTTGGAACTTGCCGGAAGCATCCCGGTTGAACTGCATGAACACCAGGTTCCAAAATTCAAGGTAGCGCTCGCCTGTCGGATCATCTTTGGGGGATGGGGCATTCCCATACTTATCCCCTCTGTCGTAGTAGAGCTCGGAGCATGGCCCGCATGGACCTGTATCGCCCATCGCCCAGAAGTTGTCTTTTTCTCCCATCCGGACGATCCGTTTTTCGGGGACGATCTTTTTCCAAAGCTCGAAGGCCTCTTCGTCGTCTTGGAAGATGGTGATCCAGATCTTATCGGCGTCGAATTGGAAGACCTTGTGGGTGAGCTCCCATGCAAAGTGGATCGCCTGTTCTTTGAAGTAGTCTCCAAAGGAAAAGTTGCCGAGCATTTCAAAAAAAGTCAGGTGGCGCGATGTGTGGCCGACGTTGTCCAAGTCGTTGTGCTTGCCGCCGACGCGGATGCATTTTTGCGCTGTTGCGGCCCTTTTATAATCGCGCTGGCTTTTGCCGAGGAAGACATCTTTGAACTGGTTCATTCCGGCGTTGATGAAAAGGAGCGTGGGGTCGTCATGGGGAACGACAGGGGAAGAGGCGACGATGGAATGGCCATTGTCTTTAAAGTATTTTAGGAAGTTGCGTCGAATTTCTTGCGATAACATAGAAAAAACCCCAGATCATTTAAAACAAGTAGAGCAAGGTTATCATAACGAACCTGCAAAAGTCAAAAGAACCGATAGAGTCATTGGCAATAGTCCAAAGCCGTTCTTCAGTTTTGCATCAATAAAAGAGTTGACGATTGGTTTTGTTGCGCTAAATCGAGCTGCCTTTTAAAATTATTCCTTTTTTCTTAAGCGAGGTTACCTATGTTGCGATTTGCTCAGTTTATCTATTACGTACCTGATGTGGAAAAAGCTCTGCAGTTTTATGAAAAAGCGTTTGGGTTCAAGCGCAAGTTCATCGATCCGACGGGTCAATACGGGGAGTTGGACACGGGAGAGACGGCGCTGGCGTTTGCTGCGCAAGAGCTTGCCAAGATCAATTTGCCCAAGGGGTTCCGTCCTTTTAATTTAGCGGAAGCGCCGGCTGCGTGCGCTGTGACTTTTGTTGCAAAAGATATTCACAAGGCATTCGCAAAAGCGATCGAAGCCGGAGCTGTCGAGGTTGCGCCAATTGAGCGGAAGCCATGGGGGCAGTCGGTCTCTTACGTGCGCGATCCTGAGGGGATTTTAATCGAGATCTCCAGCGAAATGGAAGATTGTCCTCATTGATCGGCAGGTTTGGTTTGCAATTCTGTCTGGATCTCTGGTAAGTTAGACATACTTTGAAATTAAGTTAAGACGACGAGGAGTTTTTGTCATGGACGCGGAGTTAAAGAAGCAGCTCGGAAAGATTGCCAACACGGT
>JAFEGF010000294.1 GCA_018240225.1 Verrucomicrobiota bacterium | reverse complement strand
CTTGGCATTTTCGATCAACTCCTTAATGCCTTCTCTAAAATCGGCTGTTTGCATGTAGTCTGCAAAACCTCGGAACGAAGCATTTTCCCAGCCGGTGTTTAACGAATTTTTCTTGGGATGCCTTAGACCGCCTAGTTTTTCAAGATGGATATAGTGGATCTTTTCCTTTTTTAGGCTTCGCTTCAGTTTATCTTGATTAAATTGGGGATTGTGCCTTGACCGCGGGATCGATCGAATATCAATCACTGTTTCAATCTGGTGGGCCTTGAGCAACTTCATGAAATCTTCTATAGGCCGGTTCGAATGGCCGATCGTGTAAATAGTCTTTTCTCTTATTCTCATCGTCTGCCGTGTTGCGATCCCTTATCCTTCCTATACACGATTGCTGATAGTTTAGCGACAGGTTCTGTTGCCTAACGGCCTCATCTTCTACTTTTCTTTTATCATTATTAATTCGCTTGTACGATTGAAATCTTAGGAGTATATTTGCAGACCAATTAGGGCAATTCCAATTTCAAGAGCAACTTCCATGAAAAAACTCATTCTTTTGAGCGTCCTATTTATCCAAACAGTCCAAGCAGACCAACAGCTGGATTTGTATTTTTCATTTCTGAAACAGCTTGGGCAGCCTAATGGGAATTACCGAGAGGGCGAGATCGAAGTCGTTACAGAACCGGCAGAAATTTCCAAAGTCCAAAAAGTCCAAGAGAACCGGCTCCTTCAAAAGGGATTTTCTGGTGCCAGCGCCAAGGAATTCAGCCGGATTGGCGTTGTGAGTGAAGACCAGTACTGGGTCTGGCTCCGCGACGCCGTATACTTTCCAAAAGGAGTTCCCGGGACATACGACAGGCTTATCTGGAAAAGCGCCATCAAAAGCCGCTATCCCGGCATCGCTGTGCTGCCCGTTTTAGCATCCGGGAAGATCGCATTGAACTTGAACTATCGGCATGCAACACGTTCCTGGGAGATTGAGCTTCCGCGCGGACTTATCCATCCGGAAGAGACCTTAGAGCAGGCCGCTAGACGCGAGATAAAGGAAGAAACAGGGATGATCCCTTCAAGTCTTGCGCTGTTGGGAGAGGTTGCCCCAGATTCTGGCGTCCTCTCATCGATTGTTCCTGTTTTCATAGGAAAAATTGCTTCGCAGGGAGAGTCCAATCCTGATTATTCTGAAGCAATCGCCGGTGTGCAATATTTTACGAAGCAAGAGCTGAAGGAGGGCCTTATCAAAGGCTATGTGGAAGCGCTTATCGAAGGAAAAAAAAGGCAAGTCCCTCTTCGGGACTCTTTCTTGACGTTTGCACTGTTTCAAGCGGAGCTGCGCCTTCTGCTTTAAAGTCTCCCACATCTTTCTTATTGATTCGCTAACTCTTTAAATCCGGTATACCTGTTATGCATCACCCTATTGAACAATTGCCAAGCCAACATCTTTTAGACCGTTGCGCCGAGGCATGGGGGCTTCGCAATTTCACGTTTGTCCGCAAAATGGAAAACATCGTCTATGCCTGCGATTCGGACCAGGGAAAGCTCTTTCTCCGTCTGACCACGCCATTAAGACGGACGCGGGCAGAGATCGAAGCTGAACTGAATTGGATCGGACACCTTGCCTCCTGCGGGTTAAATGTCCCCCGCTTGCGGCTAGACAAGAATGGAAACCAGATCCTCTCTTTGACTGAAGGACCGCATCATTACGAGGCGGTCGCCTTTTCAGAAATTATCGGCGTCCATCCGAACAAAGAGACCGCCTCCGATCCAAAATTTTTAAAGACTCTCGGGGCCTTGATCGGGAAGATGCACTTGGCCAGCCAATGCTACGATTCGGCCCATCAAGGGGCCAAGCGGGAAGAATGGTTTGAAGAACGGGGTCTTCGGCATGCCCTGGCAGCCGCAGCCAGTTCGAATCAATCTGCACTGCGAAAGCGGCTGGAAGATGCCGTATCTTGGATGAAGCAGCTCGGCAGGAGTTTGGAGAACTATGGACTTGTCCATGCCGACCTCGGCGCTCTCAACCTCTTCATTGGAGAAGACAGCACGATCAGCATCATCGACTTCGACGACAGTTGCTACCACTGGTTTGCCTTCGACCTTGCCATAGTGATCTTTTCGATGGCAGGAAGGTTTAGGCATTCGGCAAAGAACCAGGAAGAGGAGATGTGGCTGAACCATCTTCTGGAAGGATACAGGACTGTCCTTCCGATCGATGAAAAAGAAATCAGCCTGATCCCGAAGTTTGTCGATTTTGCTTGCTTGAGGCTCTTCTTCTGGATCGAGCACCATGAGAAGCTGAACACCTTCCACAAAGACGCTCTAGAAAAAATCGCTCAACAAAAACAATGGCTCAAGGACAGGCTTTAAGAAGCTGTTCTATAACCATGCCATCGGTCTTTGGATCCTTTTAGCGATCTTTGA
>JAFEGF010000293.1 GCA_018240225.1 Verrucomicrobiota bacterium | reverse complement strand
GCGAGCGAGGATGCCAAATTGCAAGGCGCCCGAAGGGGTACCCGATGCAGGCAACCCCGTAGGGGGTTGTCGAAGCAGGGCAACACAGCAAGTTGGCGTTCGCAGCCGATTTTTGCTAGCTAACACTTTTATTTACATCCCGAACTAAGTAAGAAGTGACAGAAAAATAGGGAAAAAAGTATATATGCCTAGAAATGAACGGATGGATTGATTTTGAGTATTCCAATCGCTCTTACACTTTCTAGGATTTTGCTGGGACCTCTCTTTATAGTAGTCTACATCTACTACCAAGAGATGGGGATCACCCTTTTGTGGCTTCCCTACCTGCTCATAGCGCTGGCTGTGCTATCGGAACTATCTGACATGTTCGACGGGTTCATTGCCCGCCGGCAGAAGAAAGTGACCGATCTCGGAAAGCTCCTTGACCCGATGGCCGACAGCATTTTCCGCCTTTCAATCCTACTCTCCTTTACCCAGGGAGCGATCCAGCTTCCGGTCTTGCTAGTTGCCGTTTTCTTTTATCGCGACACGATCATTAGCACATTGCGCACACTGTGCGCCTTAAAAGGGTTGGCATTGGCAGCCAGGGTATCCGGAAAGGTCAAGGCGGTGATCCAGGCCGTCATCGGCTTTTTCATCCTGATCTTGATGATCCCTTACTCTTTAGGCTGCTTAGATATCAGCTTCCTGCAAACGATCAGCTTCTACGCTGTTTTGGTCAGCGCGGTCTACACGGTCTATTCCGGTGCGGAATACATCTATGCGTACAGGAAGGATATCAGGAAAGCTTTAGGGATTTCTTAAGGATAGTCTCTTTGACAGGAATTTTTTCTTCAACAGCCGGCGGTTTGAGCTGTTCGTAGATCTCCACATATTTCCTGCCTGCCCGTTTCCATGTGAAGTCTTCTTTCATTCCGTTGCGCATCAGTTGGTGCCAACGCTTCGGGTCTTCTTTGAAACAATCTAATGCCCTGTCGAGCGCCCAGCAAACACCTTGCTCGTCAGGATAATCAAAGGTAAAGCCATTTCTCTCGTCGGCAGGTTTTAAGGAGGTCTCGATGTCAAATACGGTATCGGCAAGCCCTCCCGTCATTCTAACGATGGGTACTGTCCCATAGCGCAGGGCGATCATTTGAGTAAGCCCGCATGGCTCAAACAAAGAGGGGATGATGAACATATCGGCAGCTGCAAAGATCAAATGGGCAAGCGCTTCATCTTTGTCCATCAGGATCGCAACCCGCTTATCGTTCTTGAACTTTTCTTGGAGAAGCTCAAACTCTTTGTGGATCTCTGGGATAGGCGACGAGCCTAAGAGGATGAATTGGCCGCCTTTTTCCAGCGTCCGTTTAAGGGCGCCCTTGATAAGCTCGGGGCCTTTTTGCGGAACAAGGCGAGTTACGGAAGCGACGATAGGGCAATCCGAATCTTCGAGTTGAAGGTGGGTGCGCAAGTGGCGGCGGTTCTCTTTTTTTCCAGCCAAGACCTGAGCTAATTTTTCTGCTGTGTTCACATTGTGCGTCTCATATTTTTTCACGAGGTAGTGGTCGCTTTGCGGGTTCCAAAAGACCTCGTCGATCCCATTCAAGATCCCGGAAAGCTTCCGTTTGTGATCTTTGAGCGTATCCTCCAATGCAAAACCACCTTCTTGGGTCAAGATCTCTTTTTCGTAATTGGGGGATACGGTCGTGATCCGGTCTGAATAGACGATGCCGCCTTTGAGGAGATTGACAAGGGTCGGATGGTGAAGGTCTTTCATTTTCTCAGATGTGAGATAGCTTTCCCCTCTAAGTCCTACCCTGGAAAGCTGGGAAGGAGGGCACCTGCCTTGGTGTTCCAGATTGTGGATTGTCAAAACTGTTCCGCCAGTCCGATATCCCAATGCCATGTACATCTCTTTGTAGAGGACGGGGATCAAAGCTGTAGGCCAGTCATGGGCGTGAAGGGCATCCGGCTGTTTTCCAGATTTGAACAGATATTCCATTGCAGCCCTTGAAAAGTAGCAGAAACGGTTGATATCGTCAGGGCATCCATAGATCATGCCGCGGCTAAAAAAATAGTCGGGATGGTGGGGTTCGATCAGATTGACCTTAAGGCCGTCGACCTGCGCGCTCCAGATTGTATTGTTGAACCGGTAAGGGCCGTCGAACGACCAAAGGTCTCGCATCTCGACTTTGAGATTCTTGACCTGGGAAAAGTCGATGCAGTCAAACTTAGGAAGAACGATCTCGACCTGATGCCCAAGCTTGCACAGTTCCTTGGAGAGGCCATAGATGACGTCTCCGAGTCCGCCCGCTTTTGCTATGGGGGCAAGTTCTGTCGCTACATGAATGATATGCATTATACTGCGACCGCCTAAGTTTTGTGAATTTCGACTTGCTGCGACATTGTCAAATCGATCCTCATCCTCACCC
>JAFEGF010000292.1 GCA_018240225.1 Verrucomicrobiota bacterium | reverse complement strand
ATTGGGGCGAACAGCATGTGTTTGACCATGTGCTCCGCTTTACGGATGCGTTAGAAAGAGCCGCAATGCACTGATGATAAAAATTAACAATTGAGGAGTAGCATAGTAACAACGGCCACCAGATACTCCTCTCATGTTGAAAAGAGGGTTTTATCGAGATCGGATCAAAGTTGAAAAATCCGGTCGAGCGTATCCTTCTGTTTTGAAGGAACACCATGATCATCTCCGCCATGGTGGATGCGGAATGTGACTCCTCCAGACGTCCCATCGGCTCTTTTGAAATGCAATTTGGGATGGGATCCTGCCGTATTTTGATGAAGAGTTGCTCCTAAAGCCTCGGCTTTTTTGCGCAACAAGTTCATAGCAAATGCCGTAAAATCTTTTGCTTTCATCGGATAGCCTTTATAGATTGAAGCAATTTGTTGTTTCTCTTCGAAATCAAGGGTAAACAGGGAAGGTCGCGGCTTCTCCGTAGCCCTTTTTTGATGTGCCTCAGCGACTAACTCTCTTTGCTTTTGTTCATAAGATTCCCTACGGCGCGCCTTTTCCACTTGTTTCTCCAGCAAACGCCGTTGCGTTTCGGCGTCCTCTTTTTGTTTTGCAGAAAGGGTCGCAGGCTCAGAAGGTTTTTGCAATACGACGCTCTTCTTTGCTACATTGGCTGGGGTGGCAACAGGTTCTAAAGGGACAGAGGAGCCGACGTTTGCCACTTCCCGCTTTTTAGGCGCATCGGAAGGCTGCACAGTAGCTTCCGGCAGAATTTTAGCGGGAGTTGGGGCTGTATTAATCAATTCTAAAAATTGAGCCTTTACAGACGTCAAAAGTTTATTGGCAACAGCCCCAGGCGAAACATGGCAGCCTTCCGAGGTTAATTCAGCCTCTTTGCTTTCGCATAGTTGTACCAGTTCTTCTTCTGAAAATGAGCAGTCCAATTTCTCGGCTAAATAAGAGATCTCTTTTGTGTAGCCAGTTGGATTTGTCGTGCATTCCGTAAGAAGACCGACCAGCACCCAAAATTTGTCTAATCGGGTTTGAGGCGGTGCAAGCTCAAAAGCGACGTGGGTTGAGGGCTTTGCATAGAAAGGCGAGGTGAGTTGCATCTGATACACTTCGAATATGAGCTCAGCTTCTTTTTTGATACTTTCAATGTCTTCAAAGTCAACTAATTCAGAGCTGTCAGTAATCCAAGGGGCGTTTTGCTTGAACTTCTCCATTTTCAATGGAGACTGCTCGAGATCGATATAAAAGCAGAACGTGGCAGCATTTTCTTCACCGCTGTATAGTTCACGGGGGCCTTTACAGAGGGTAATATCTACTTTTACATTCTTTGTAGGGTGTCCATGGACGTTTAACACGCTGGATGCTTCAATCACCACAGATGGCCGGAACAGAGGTAGATCGTTATGATCAAGGACCAGCTTTTTTGTATTGTTAGTGTTGAATTTAACAACGTGCACGGTTAATTCTGGAAAAACGCTAAAGTCGCCTACTAGCCAACCTTTTACTGTCTGGTAGCAGCAAAGCCGTTTAAATTTGGCAACTTCATGAGTTTGTGATTGGGGCAGCTCAAAAGTAAAAACCGAATTCTTTTGCAATGAGGGGGTCTTGTCGACGATCTTTTCAACAACGCAATCCATCAACTTCAGAAAGACCTTTTCAACTGGACAATTTTTTGGAAACGCAATGATCTGATGGACCCGATAAAGGGAAAGAAAAACATCGTTGAGCTTATCGCCTTTTTCCCAAAAAGCGGGAAACCTCATGTGATGAAAGGTATTGAGAAAATGATCTCTATGTGTCGCTTGTTTCATGAAAAATTGTCCGCTTTCATCAATACCGATCTGCATCCCTTTTTTCGAAGTCACAAAAAAACTAGGATCGTAAGCCCATGCATCGTCTTGGCTCAATTTAAGAAGCGTTGTTGCGTTTTCTCTGTCTATGTCATCATAAAATCGATCTCTCCATACTGTAAGTAAATCTAGAGGAATGCCGTTACGATAAATTTCTGCGTTGCTAAGGGAAAGGATCCCTTCCAAAGGATCGGGAGGACTCAAACTTAATGCATCATTGGGGATCACGGGGATCTGAGGAACATCCGTAAGAGGAAGAGATTGTCCGGAAGAAGATATAGGGGAAGTGTTAAAAGCCATAAATCACCTAGAAAAAGAATTGTCAAAAAAAGAGGAAAGATCGTAACAAAGGTCAAACTTCTAGCAAATAAAAAAGAGTTCTAAAGAAATGATGCTCTTTTTTCAAATTGTTCGAAAGCCGGCTAGGGAAGGAAGCGGGAGCGTTCGTTTTCGGTGAACGAGGAACGTTGAGAGGATTTAAGGCTGTGGCGATGATGAGCGATAAGACGGTAGGCCAGGTCGGGAACAAAAGGGATCCAGCATAGCCAGCCGAGCAGCTTCC
>JAFEGF010000291.1 GCA_018240225.1 Verrucomicrobiota bacterium | reverse complement strand
GCGGGTCATGGCAACATACATCAAACGCCTCTCTTCTTCCAATCCTGTTTCCATCAGGCTTTTTTCGTGAGGGATGATGTGGTCTTCCAAGCCGATCAAGTAGCAGGCGGCGAACTCGAGGCCCTTTGCGCTATGGAAGGTCATCACATTGACCTTGTCTTCCCGGTTTTCATTGCGCCTTTCGGGAGTTTGGCTTTGATCAAGGAGGGTCGTGCTTAAGAAATGGGAAAGGGAACTCTCTTCTTCTAGCCCAAGGGATGACTGCTCTTCTTCATAGATAGCGAGCGCATCGATGCAGTGGGCGACGTTTTCCCATTTGAAGTCGCGCATCTTTTCACTTTTGACCTCTTCGGTGATCGCTTTGCGATAATCGATCTCATCGATGAGCCAGGAAAGCGCTGTGTGGAGTTCTTTGCCTTGGAATTTCTCCCGCGCCTGTTTCATGACATGGACAAACTCAGCAATCCCTTTTAAAGCGCGGTCGCTTAAGTCATTTTTGAACTCGCTGGAAAGAGGGGATGCGATCTCTTCAAGGAGGTTCCATAGAGGGATTTCTTTGGAGCGGTTGAGCTGCGTCAGCATGTCCAAGGTCTTATCGGAGATGCCGCGGCGCGGCACATTGATGATGCGCAAGAGGGCTTCTTGGTCCATCGGGTTGTCGATCGCCTTTAAGTAGGCAATAATGTCCTTGATCTCCGCTCGTTCATAAAATTCGGTTCCTCCGAAAATTTCATAAGGGATACCTCGGACCCATGAGCCATCTTTTTCCCATACGGCATTCATCAGCGTGACCTCGACCGGACGGGAGAGGATATTGGAGCGGTAGAGGATAGCCATGTCTTTCCAGGCGAGCTTTTTCTCCTTTCGGAGCTTGATCATCCGTTGGACGACCGACTGGGCCTCTTCTGCATCTGTCGGCGCATGGAAGAGGGTAATCTGATCGCCTGCATCAGCATTGCTCCAGAGCTGTTTGCCATGGCGCTCAGCATTGTGCGCGATCACGGCGTTTGCAGCTTTGAGGATGGTCGGCGTCGAGCGGTAATTTTGTTCGAGCTTGATGATCGTTGTCGATTCGAACTGCAAAATATTTTTGATCTCGGCGCCCCGCCAACCGTAGATCGATTGGTCGTCGTCTCCGACGACGCATAAGTTGTGGTGCTTTGCGGATAGAAGTTTCGAGAGCCTGTATTGGATCGGATTGGTGTCCTGATACTCATCGATCATGATGTAGCGGTACCGGTCTTGGTAGCGCTCAAGCACTTCCGGAAACTGTTCAAAGAGCTGGACGGTAAGCGAAAGGAGGCTGTCGAAATCGACAGCATTATAAGCGCGCATGCATGTTTGGAGGCGCTGGTAAAGGTCCGCACTAAAATTGTCGTGCCAATTGTCCTTTTCTTTGGGCATCTCCTCATGGGAAAGGCCCCGGCTCTTTGCAAAAGAAATTTTACTGATCGTCTCTTCAATGGAAGGAAGGTCTCCCTCATGTTCGAGCATATGCCTGACCAGCTGGGATGTCATCCGGCGGACGTCCTTTTCATCGTAAAGGGAGAAATTGGGTGTATAGCCGAGATGATGGATCTCTTTTCTTAAGACCTGCATGCAGAAACTGTGGAATGTGCTGAGGGTGACCTGTTTGGCCTGTTTGGATCCGATGATTTTTCCGACCCGTTCCCTCATTTCCGCTGCGGCCTTGTTCGTGAAGGTCAAGCCTAGGATGGCCGTCGGTGGTGTCTCAAGATTTTGGATCAGGTGGGCGATCCTGTAGCTCAGTACGCTTGTTTTGCCGCTGCCGGCGCCAGCTAAGATCAGGACTCTGCCATTTGTTGCCAAGACCGCTTTTTGCTGGTCGGGGTTTAAATGGGCAAAGATATGGGAGTTCTGCGTCATATTTTTTTGATGAGCTGAAGCAGTTCATTTAAAATAATTGCTTTGCAGAGCTCAGGGGATGCGCGTCTCGGAGAGATATTGGCTTCCAGGGAAATAGGGAGGTTTGGATAGAGCTCGCGAAAAGCTTCCCGGACAACACGTTTGAACCGGTTGCGGTCGTGCGCTTTGCCATAACGGCGCGAGACCGTAATACCTAATCGGGGACGGTTTGATCGACCCAACCTGAAGTCGAGCGAGATCCAATTCCCGATTAAGCGGTTACCGGATTTAAGAATATTTTTAAAATGGGAGCGGTTGAGAACTCGGGCAGACTTCGGCAGCTTTCGAGGAGCCGCCTGGTCATTGCTTTCCAGTTCGACTACTCTGCAAGCTTCTTGCGCCCAGCACGACGTCGGCGGTTGATGACTTTCCTGCCGTCTTTTGTCTTCATTCTCTTGCGGAATCCACATGCGCTTTGTCGCTTTTTCTTGCTGGGTTGATAGGTGCGTTTCATTGTATATTAATCCTTCAACGAAAGTAAAATAATTTTG